>NZ_PQCE01000019.1:0-151600 GCF_002964725.1 Pseudoalteromonas sp. T1lg76 | reverse complement strand
TTAGCGCAGCTTGGTAGCGCACTTGGTTTGGGTCCAAGGGGTCGCAGGTTCAAATCCTGCAACGCCGACCACCTTTTCTTAAGGTGAAAGCGAAAACATATTTAGAAAACACAATTTGAGTATCGGCGATTAGCGCAGCTTGGTAGCGCACTTGGTTTGGGTCCAAGGGGTCGCAGGTTCAAATCCTGCATCGCCGACCACTTTCTTAATAAGAAAAAAATGCACTTGGTTTGGGTTTTTTCGCCCAGCAGTCGCAGGGTTTTAATACTGCATCACCGAGCACTTTCTTATTAGAAAGCAAATTAACTGGGTCTAAACACCCAGCAGTCGCAGACATAAATCTAGTCAGCGACCTTGTTATCCCCTCATTAAAATAATTATTCTTTCTTTTTAGTTTTTCTCCTGCATAGAAACCATCAGCTTATCCCTATCTGCTGTCGTTACGACGTGATCTGTATGCAAAATGCGCTAAGCTGGGCGTAAAAGCCGCAGTTCCGCTAATTTCTTGGCCTGCGCTCTCGACTCTTATAAATATTAGGTTATAATGCCGCGTCTATTGTTAAACATAAGTGCCCGTAGGGCAGTGCAGGCATAGGGATCGCCCCCGTCATCACCGCGGCAAAATTGCCATTTTGCGTGATTGGCCATGATAAACGATCGCCGTGTATGTAACTAAGGCGCAAAGCCGCCATATTTGAAGATTGAGGTAAATCATGCAAGTTTCTGTTGAGACGACTCAAGGCCTTGAGCGCCGTCTGACTATCACTGTTCCTTCAGCGAACGTTGAGACCGAAGTTAAAAAACGCTTACAACAACTGTCTAAAACTCAGCGTATCGACGGTTTCCGTCCGGGTAAAGTACCAGTTTCTATCATCCAAAAACGCTTTGGCGCCGCTGTACTTCAAGAAGTAGCTGGCGACCTAATGCAGCGCAACTACATCGATGCCATCATCGCTGAAAAAATCAACCCAGCCGGTGCACCTACTTTCGCTCCTAAAGCGTTAGAAGAAGGTAAAGACCTAGAGTTTGAAGCTACTTTTGAAGTTTACCCAGAAGTTGAGCTTAAAGGCCTAGAGAACATCGAAGTTGAGCAACCAGTTGTTGAAGTTAAAGACGAAGACCTAGCTAACATGCTAGAGACGCTACGTAAGCAACACGCTTCATGGACTGAGTCTGAAGAAGCTGCTGGCGACAATGCACGCGTTACTATCGACTTCGTTGGTACTATCGACGGTGAAGAGTTCGAAGGCGGTAAAGCTGAGAACTTCCCACTTGAGCTTGGCCAAGGTCGTATGATCCCTGGTTTCGAAGACAACATCGTTGGTAAGAAAGCCGGTGAAGAAGTTGTTGCCGATGTAACTTTCCCAGAAGAGTACCACGCTGAAAACCTAAAAGGTAAAGACGCGCAGTTCACTATCACTGTGAAGAAAGTAGAAGTACAAGAGCTTCCTGAGCTTAACGAAGAGTTCGCAGCACTATTCGGTATCACCGAAGGTGGCGTTGACGCTCTTAAAGAAGAAGTGAAGAAGAACATGAGCCGTGAGCTTAGCCAAGCTGTTAAAGCTAAGGTAAAAGAGCAGGCTATCGAAGGTCTTCTAGCACAAAACGAAATCGAAGTGCCTAAAGCGCTTATCGCACAAGAAATCGACGCACTTCGTCAGCAAGCTGCACAGCGTTTTGGCGGCAACGCACAAAACATGCCTGAGCTTCCAGCTGAGCTTTTCCAAGAGCAAGCTATCAAGCGCGTTAAAACTGGTCTACTTCTAGGTGAAGTGATCAAGTCTGGCGAAATCAAGCCTGACGACGCTAAAGTTGAAGAGCTAATCAACACTATGGCTTCTGCTTACGAAGATCCAAGTGAAGTAGTTGAGTACTACAAAGCTAATGAGCAACTAATGCAGCAAATGCGCAACGTTGCCATGGAAGAGCAAGCGATTGACGCAATCGTTGAGAAAGCTAAAGTAACTGACGTAGAAACTGCGTTCGACGACATCATGAACCCGCAGGCGGCTCAATAAGTCGTTGACTTAAGTTACAAGCAACGTTTAAATGGCTCGTATGCTTTGCTCGCAAAGCACCGAGCCATTTTAGTTTGTGTCGCTCATTAAGGAATCAAGTAATAATGAACAATGGTATGACAGATCCGATTAACGCATTAGTTCCCATGGTGGTAGAGCAAACCGCTAAGGGTGAACGCTCTTATGACATCTACTCGCGCCTTCTTAAAGAGCGAATCATCTTTTTAACGGGTCCGGTTGAAGACCATATGGCCAATCTGATTGTGGCCCAGTTGCTATTCTTAGAATCAGAAAACCCAGAAAAAGACATTCACCTGTATATCAACTCTCCAGGTGGCTCAGTTACTGCGGGCATGTCTATCTACGACACCATGAATTTTATCAAGCCTGACGTTAGCACCTTGTGTGTAGGTCAAGCAGCCAGCATGGGCGCATTTTTACTTTCAGGTGGTGCCAAGGGTAAACGTCATTGTCTGCCTAACTCACGCGTGATGATCCACCAACCACTGGGTGGCTTCCAAGGTCAGGCGTCTGATTTTGAAATTCACGCTAAAGAAATCCTGTCTATCAAAGATAAGCTAAATAGATTGATGGCAGAGCACACGGGTCAGCCTTTGGATGTAATCGCCAATGATACCGACCGTGATAACTTTATGAATGCCGATGCAGCGGTTGCATACGGTTTGGTTGACTCTGTTTTCGACCGACGCGCCAAGTAATCTAATTACCGCGCTTATAACCAATTGGCGGCGCAATGCGCCGCAAAGTTTGGTATATTTGTTTAAGAAGTCCATTTGCTACAATGTAATAAAGCTCGTAGCGTAAAGAATGAGGTAGCTGAATGTCCGATAAACCAACAGACGGCGAAAAGACAAGTAAACTGCTGTACTGCTCGTTTTGTGGTAAATCTCAGCACGAAGTACGTAAGTTGATCGCAGGCCCATCCGTTTATATTTGTGATGAGTGTGTTGACCTGTGTAACGACATCATCAGGGAAGAAATTAAGGATATCGCACCTAAGGCGAGCGCATCCGACAAGTTGCCGGTTCCTAAAGAGATCCGCTCTCACCTCGATGATTATGTAATTGGCCAAGAACACGCCAAGAAAGTACTGTCGGTTGCTGTGTATAACCACTATAAGCGTCTGCGCAACGCTGGTAACAGTGACGGTGTTGAACTAGGCAAGAGTAATATCCTGCTTATCGGTCCTACCGGTAGTGGTAAAACCCTGCTAGCCGAGACCATGGCGCGCCTATTGGATGTGCCTTTCACCATGGCCGATGCCACCACCTTAACCGAAGCCGGTTATGTGGGTGAGGATGTTGAAAACATCATCCAGAAACTATTGCAAAAATGCGATTACGACGTTGAAAAAGCACAGCGTGGTATCGTTTATATCGATGAAATCGATAAGATTTCTCGTAAGTCTGATAACCCGTCTATCACCCGTGATGTATCTGGTGAGGGTGTACAGCAGGCCTTATTGAAACTGATTGAAGGCACGGTAGCCTCGGTACCACCACAAGGTGGCCGTAAGCATCCGCAGCAGGAATTCTTGCAGGTTGATACTTCTAAGATCCTATTTATCTGTGGTGGTGCTTTTGCCGGTCTTGATAAGGTTATCGAGCAACGCAGCGCTAAGAATACCGGAATTGGTTTTGGCGCCGATGTGAAATCGAGCAGCGCCGAGCGCAGCCTGAGCGAATCATTTAAAGATGTCGAGCCGGAAGATCTGGTTAAATATGGTCTGATTCCTGAGTTTATCGGTCGTCTGCCTGTGGTTGCGACATTAACCGAGCTCGATGAAGATGCACTTATCCAAATCTTGAATGAGCCGAAAAACGCACTGACTAAACAGTTTGCATCGCTTTTTGCGATGGAAAATGTTGAGCTCGAGTTCCGTGAAGACGCACTTAAAGCCATTGCTCACAAAGCGATGGAGCGTAAAACCGGTGCCCGTGGTCTGCGTTCAATCGTAGAAGGCGTATTGCTTGATACCATGTACGAATTGCCGTCGATGGAAGATGTCAGCAAGGTGGTGATCGACGAAACCGTGATCAAGGGTGAATCAGACCCCATACTTATCTACGAGAACAATAATCAGGATAAGGCTGCTTCTGAATAATACCCTTTCATTTCAATGAAGTGGTGTAAAAAATAAGCAATTCTAAATAAAAAGGAGCCTCAGGCTCCTTTTTTTATAAATTTGTTGAACTTTGCCCAGCCAATCCCCATATACTTGGGTAATCATTAAATTTTAAGAAGTCCGAAGAGAGTTAGCATGACGCTTGAAAGAACGGATCGCGTAGAGATTCCTGTACTGGCTTTAAGGGACGTGGTGGTGTATCCCCACATGGTGATCCCGCTATTCGTCGGTCGTGAAAAATCCATTCGTTGCCTTGAAGCAGCGATGGAGAATGACAAACAAATTTTCCTGGTGGCGCAAAAAGACGCCTCGGTGGACGATCCAACCAGTGATGAAATTTATACCGTAGGTACGGTTGCCAGCGTATTACAGCTATTAAAGCTGCCTGACGGCACGGTTAAGGTGCTGGTTGAAGGCACGCAGCGTGCGCGTATCGAAAAATACACCCAAGAAGACGATTTTTTTGTTGCCGAGGTTGAATATATTCCCTCCAGCGATATTGATGAGCGTGAGCATGAAATCTTTATTCGCAGTGCGATAAGCCAGTTTGAAGGCTATGTAAAACTGAATAAAAAGATCCCGCCTGAGGTATTGACCTCGGTATCTGGTATCGAAGAGCCGGCGCGCTTGGCCGATACTATGGCCGCGCATATGCCGATTAAGGTGCCGGAAAAGCAAAAGGTGCTGGAGATCAGTGATGTCACCGAGCGCTTGGAATACCTGATGGCCATGATGGAAGGCGAAATCGATCTGCTGCAGGTCGAGAAGAAGATCCGCGCCCGAGTGAAAAAGCAGATGGAAAAATCGCAGCGTGAGTATTATCTCAACGAGCAGATGAAGGCCATCCAAAAAGAACTTGGCGAGCTTGACGATGTGCCGGACGAGTTCGAAGGGCTGCAAAAGAAAATTGCCGAGTCGGGCATGCCGGCCGAGGCCGAAGAAAAAGCCATGGCCGAGCTCAAAAAGCTGAAAATGATGTCGCCTATGTCGGCAGAAGCCACGGTTGTGCGCTCCTACATAGAAACCATCACCAATGTACCGTGGAAGAAAAAATCCAAGGTGAAAAAAGATCTGGCCGGGGCGCAGAAAATCCTTGATGCCGACCACTACGGTTTAGAAAAGGTCAAAGACCGCATCATTGAATACCTAGCGGTGCAGCAGCGTACCAATAAGCTTAAAGGGCCTATTTTGTGTTTGGTTGGTCCTCCGGGGGTGGGTAAAACCTCACTGGGGCAGAGTATTGCGCGTGCCACCGGTCGTAAATATGTGCGTATGGCCTTAGGTGGGGTCCGTGATGAAGCTGAGATCCGTGGTCACCGTCGTACCTACATAGGTTCTATGCCGGGTAAGCTTATCCAGAATATGACCAAGGTGGGCGTACGCAACCCGCTGTTCTTGCTTGATGAAATCGATAAGATGTCATCGGATATGCGTGGTGACCCGTCGTCGGCATTGCTTGAGGTATTAGATCCAGAGCAAAACAGCACCTTCGCAGATCATTACCTTGAAGTGGATTACGACCTGTCGGATGTGATGTTCGTGGCGACCTCGAACAGCTTTAATATTCCCGGCCCCTTGTTGGACCGTATGGAAGTGATCCGTCTGTCCGGTTACACCGAAGACGAGAAGCTCAATATCGCCAAGCAGCACCTTATTCCTAAACAGATCAAGCGTAACGGCTTAAAGGAAAACGAGCTGACCATAGACGACAGCGCCATTATCGGTATTGTTCGTTATTACACGCGCGAAGCGGGTGTGCGTGGCCTTGAGCGTGAAATCTCTAAGCTGTGCCGTAAAGCGGTGAAAAACATCCTGCTTGATAAGAGCCTGGAGCATATCACCATAGACGAGAGCAACCTTGAGGAATACCTTGGGGTGCAGCGCCACGACTATGGTAAGGCCGAAGGTGATGACCGCATTGGTCAGGTAACAGGTTTGGCCTGGACAGAAGTGGGCGGTGATTTGTTGACCATAGAATCATCGGCGGTACCGGGCAAGGGCAAGCTAAGCTATACCGGCTCTTTGGGCGATGTCATGAAAGAGTCGATTCAAGCGGCCATGACGGTAGTGCGCGACCGCGCTGAGAAGCTGCGCATTAACGCGGATTTCCATGAAAAGCGTGATATTCACGTGCACGTGCCGGAAGGGGCAACGCCAAAAGACGGCCCAAGTGCGGGTATCGCCATGGTCACCGCCTTAGTTTCCAGTCTGACCGGTAACCCGGTGCGCTCGGATGTTGCCATGACAGGGGAAATTACCCTGCGTGGTGAAGTCCTGCCTATCGGTGGCCTAAAAGAGAAACTCTTGGCGGCACACCGAGGTGGTATTAAGACGGTGATCATTCCGCAAAAGAATGAGCGCGACTTAAAAGAGATCCCCGAAAATGTGCGCGAAGGCCTGTCTATTCACCCTGTGCAGTGGATTGACCAGGTGTTGGAGATAGCTTTAGCCCAGCCAATTGCGCGTTTTAGCGCTGATTGCGCAAAAAGTGAGTGAAAATAGTAAAAAAATCTCTCAAAGGGCTTTTCAAATCACTAAGGTGTGATAAGTTAGGCACTGGATTTGAGCCTAGGCCTTATGTGGCCTAGGTTTCAAGACGATTAAGGCGTTTGGAAAGGATGCGTTCTTTTCTAAATTAAATAGCACAGAGATGCTCTCCAGCTGAACATTTTTCACAAGCTGAGTCGCTCTGGATAATAACAATGTAAGGGGATGATATTGTGAATAAGTCTCAATTAATCGATCAAATCGCAGCTGATGCTGATATCTCTAAAGCGGCTGCCGGTCGTGCGTTGGATTCATTCATTGAGTCAGTATCAAATGCACTTAAAGATGGCGATTCAGTTGCTCTAGTTGGTTTCGGTACTTTTTCTGTACGTGAGCGTGCTGCTCGCACCGGCCGTAACCCACAAACTGGCGAAGAAATTCAAATTGCTGCTGCAACCATTCCTTCGTTCAAAGCAGGCAAAGCGCTTAAAGACGCAGTTAATTAATTTGCGAAGCTTGAATTGCTAGCAAACGGAAAACGATTGTTAGCTTCAAGTGAAAAAGCGTATCTGCTAAGATACGCTTTTTTTATATCCTTCACTTTATTGCGAGGCGAAAACCAAGCACAGTGGAGGGGGTACCAAATAAATAGAGATAAAGATAAATGCTAGAAAAAATCAGAGAAGGCTCGCAAGGCTTGGCGGCCAAAATCATTCTAGGGCTAGTGATTTTATCTTTTGCTTTGGCAGGGATCGGGGGCTACTTAGGTCAGACTACCGAGCAATCCGTCGCTGAGGTGAACGGGGTAAAAATCACGCAGCGCGACTTTGCCAGAGCATTCGACAACGAACGCGCTCGTCAAGAGCAGCAATTCGGTGAATACTTTGCGCAACTAGCCAATGACCCAAGCTTTATGGCACAACTTCGCCAGTCTGTTATCGATCGCTTAATCCAACAAGAACTACAATCGCAATTAGCGGCAGAAATGGGTTTACGCATCAGCGACGCAGAAGTACGTAAAGCAATTATAGACATGCCTGCCTTCCAGTTTGGCGGCAAGTTCAGCAACGACCGTTACCTTCAGGTAATGCGTCAAATGGGTTACCAGGCCGATGACTTCCGCGAGTTTCTTCGTAAAGAAATGACCCGCTCACAACTGGTAAGCGCCTTGGCTGGTACCGACTTCACGCTTAGTAATGAGCTAAGCCAGGCGGTTGGTCTGCAGCAGCAAGAACGTGCCATCGATTACTTAGTGCTTGATAATGCCAAGTACAAAGAAACGGTGACCGTGAGCGATGAAGAAATTCAAAACTACTATGACTTGAATCAGGCGCAGTTCTTAGCTCCTGAGCAGGTTAAAGTGGCTTACGTTGAGCTTAACGCCGACAATCTTGAATTAGCAGCGCCTATCAGCGCCGAGCAAATTGCTGAGTATTATCAGCAGAATATGGCTATGTACAGCGAGCCGGAAAAGCGCCGAGTTGCCCATATCCTAGTTGAGAACAGCGAAGACGACGCTGCGGCCGAGCAAAAAGCCGAAGAGCTGCTTGCACAACTACAACAGGGTGCCGACTTTGCCGAGCTTGCTGAAACTCAGTCAGATGACATAGTGAGTGCCGAGCTAGGTGGTGATCTTGATTGGATTGAGCGCGACATGCTTGACCCTGACTTCGAAAACGCTGCATTTGCCCTAACCGAGGTGGGTCAGCTTTCAGAGGTAGTTCAATCTGAGTTTGGTTATCACATCATTAAACTAACCGACTTGCAGCCGGGTGAAAGCAAGGCCTTAGCCGATGTTGAGCCTGAGATCCGCAGCGAGCTTGAGAAAGTAGAAAAAGCCGATATCTACTATGAAAAGCAAACCGAGCTTGCAGAGCTGGCGTTTGAAGTATCGGATAGCCTGGAAGATGCGGCAACTGCCATTGGCGCTACTGTGCAAACCACAGACTTGCTAGCGCGTGCGCAACTGCCTGCACCGCTAAATCAGCCTAATGTTGCTTCAGTTATCTTCTCGCCAGAGCTGCTTGAAGACCGTGTTAATTCTGAAGTGTTAGAGCTGGGCAGTGAGCACGTTGTGGTAGTGCGTGTTGTTGAGCACAAGCCGGCGGCTACCAAAGAATTGGCCCAGGTAAGTGAGCAAATTAAAAATATCCTGGTAGCAGAAAAAGCCTCAGCGCTTGCCAAAGAGCAGGCCGAGACTCTATTCGCTGAGCTACAAGCGGGCACAGCAATCGCTACCTTAGCAGAGCAAGCTGGTGTGGAGCTACAAAGTGAAGATAAGCTAACGCGCCGTACCTTTAGCGTACCGCCAGCATTGACTCAGCAGGTGTTCAAACTGGCGCACCCAGATACGGCTCCTGTGGTTGATTTGGTTGAGCTTAATAACGGCAACGTAGCCTTGGTAGCGCTTAAGTCGGTAAACACGCCGAGCGAAACCGAGGTGAACGAGCAGATCAAGCAAAGCCTGACCATGCAGTTGGCTAACAAAAACTACCAGACCTTCGTAGAAGCGCTGGAAGCGCAAGCGGAAGTACTGCGTAAGCCAATGGCACCGCAAGGCGAGTAATAATCGCAAAGTATAAAAGAAAGGCCGCATTAGCGGCCTTTTTTATTGCTGTATTCTGTTTATATTTCATACAAAACTGATATGCTAAATAAAATAATATTCTATAAATAGAATTCACAGCCTTGGCCAAGTTTAGGAAAACGAACGTCAAGACTTTATCTAACCAACTAATAAGAATAACGAGAATTTCATGTATAGATTTATACTCTTGGCGATCACTAGCCTGCAACTTGGAAACACAGTGCTAGCGACGGAAACAGGTATGCCACCGGCAACTCATAATGTGTTTTACCATGCACAAAAGGGTGATAGCTTTGAAGTTGAGCGCTGGTTACGTGAAGGTGGTGACCCGTCTTATGTCTATAACGACAAGTATAAATCCTATACCCCATTGCATGCGGCATTGGCATGGGCGCAAAGCAGCTGGGATGACGTCAAGGGCGACTCGGTATATCAAGATCCGGTGGATGTCGTACGGGTGCTGTTAAAATACGATGCAGATATGGATTATCTGGCTTCAAGGACCTTGCGTTATACCCCCAAGGATGAAATTTTATTCTCCCCCTTATTTCGTGCCGTTTATAACGATCAGGTCGAGTCAGCGCGTCTGCTGGTTAAGGCGGGTGCAAAGCTGTCATATCCACAGGATAAGTTCAGTGTGACCAGTCGAGTGAGCAAGCGCACGATGAGAACCATAGACATGACTCAGGCGCTGTCCTACGTTAAATCGGCGGAAATGGCCTGGATGTTTGAACAAGAGGGTAAGTATACGCTGATGGATTTGGCGCATTTCTTCGTAGAATACCCGAAAGAAGGAAATAAAGCGGACTACTATAATCTGGCAAAGGTGTTTATTGAGCGGGTGCAACGGCATGAAAAAAATATTGCCGCCTTGTCAGAGCCTGAGCAAAGGGCGGTATTGAAACTTGCCGCTATGATACCCGAACTTAAGGCCAACCTGATCCGTGGTCCGCAGCAGCAGGGCTGCGAAATGGCGCAGAGCGTGATTGCGGGACATGAAGAATATAATTTAGCCGGCGTTATCGGTATGGGGGCTAGCCCAGAGTGTTATATGTACTTTAAAAAATTAGGCCTGACGCTGCCGAGTGATTTGGCTGAAAGCAAGGCTAACGATTTGCATTTTGCCGTGTATTACAACAACTATGCATTGGCGAAGTGGTTGAGTGAGCGCTCCCCCGAGTTTTTAGCTCAAAAAGATAAGCTTGGCCGAACTCCAGTCTACCTTGTTAAGGATCATGCCATGCTTGATATGTTGGTTGAGAAGGGGGCTGTGGTGCCAAAACAACAGACAACGCCCTAAAGGCTTTTTTACTGGCGCTAGCAGGTTAGCAGGTTAGCAGGCGTTGACAGGTTTTCGATTGCGGATTGGCGAATATCTCCTGGGTGTTACCGTACTCGACGATTTCGCCATGATCCAGCACCATCACCTGGTCGCTCATATGCTTTACCAGACTTAGGTGGTGGGTGATCAGCACATAACTTAAACCCGTCTCGCGCTGCAGCTCCAGCAACAGATTCACCGTTTGCGCTCGTACCGAAGGGTCTAAGGAAGAGAGAGCTTCATCAAGTACCAAGACCTTAGGGTCCAGGATCAGTGCTCTTGCCAGTGCCACCCGTTGTAGCTGACCACCGGAAAACATATGCGGATAATAATGACGGTGCTCGACCAGCAGGCCAACCTTAGACAAGGTTTGTTTAATTTTTTCCAGACGCTCGGCAGCGCTTAAATCCGTGTTAAAGCGCAGACAATCGTCCAGGGTTTCCTCTATGGTCAGTGCCGGATTTAGCGAGGTGGTCGGGTCTTGAAATATCAGGCGGATGGCACTGCTATCGCCTAAATGTTTGGGACCATCCTTAATTAACTCACTTTCGAGAATAATTTGCCCGCTACTGAATTCATCGGCGCCGGCCAATACCTTGGCCAGGGTACTTTTACCGGCTCCGGTTTCACCTATTACCGCCAGGGTTTCGCCCAGACCAATGCAAAAGGAGATATCCTTGAGCAGAGCCACCTTTTTACGGTTAAGCAAACCGGCACGGACATTGATCAGCTTATTCAGTGCTTGCACTTTTAGGAGTGGTTGCATCAGTCTTGCTCCTGCTTATGCAGTGGAAAATGGCAGGCATAACTGTGGCCATGCTCTTTTTCCAGCTTGGGCGTTACCACACAGGCTTTTTGTGCGTTGGGACAACGAGGACCCAGACGACAACCTATGGGAAGGTGCTGCAAGGTAGGTATGGTGCCTTTTAGGGCATACAGCGGCTGTTTATGGCCCAGTGCAATATCGTAGTCGGGCAGGCTTTGTAACAGTGCCTTGGTATAGGGATGGCGCGGATGGGCAAATACTTGCTCGGTCGGCCCAGCTTCCACCATCTGGCCGCAATAAAGTACGTTTATGCCATGAGTCCAATCGGTGAGCTCTTCTAGTTCATGGGAGATCATCAAGATGGACATGTTTTTCAGCTGGTTTAAGCTTTTTAACAGTCTGAATACCTGAGCCCGCGTGGTGCTATCGAGTGCCGTGGTCGGCTCATCGGCAATAAGTAAGCGCGGTGAGCGGGCGATGGCCATGGCGATCATCACCTTTTGACATATGCCTTCGGAGAGCTCATGGGGGTAGCTTGACAGCACCTTGGAGTGCTCCTTGATCCCCACCTTATGTAAAAGGGCGCGCACCCGTTTTTTCTTTGCGCGGCGACGTTGGAAAATATTGCCGCTGTAATCCGCTTCGGGAATACTTTCTTCGAGCTGATCGCTGATTTTTGCCGTCGGGTCGAGGCAGCGACTCGGCTCCTGATAGATCATTGCCAGGTCTTGGCTTACCAGCTTACGACGCTTTTCATCGGACAGCCGCATTAGATCCACGCCGCGCCAATGCATACGGTCTGCACGCACTTCCCAGCGTTGGTTTAAGGCACCTACCAGGGCTTTGGCGATTAGGCTTTTCCCCGAGCCGGACTCACCAATAAGGGCATGCACTTCACCTTCTTTAAGGCTGAAGTTCACACCGTCGACCACACGAATAATGGAGTTCGAGGTCTTTAGTTCTATGGTGAGGTTGCGAATATCAAGTAACTGCATCAGTCCGCCCGTCGCTCTTTAAGCACATTGCGCAGGCCATCACCAACCAGGTTGGTGGACAGCACGGCCAAGAATAACAAGATCCCCGGTAGGGCTACGGTCCAAGGCGCCAGATAAATTAAGCCGAGGTTTTCCGCCAAAATTGCGCCCCATTCCGCGGTTGGGGGTTGGGCGCCGAGTTTTAGAAAACCTAAGGCGGCAATATCTAAAATAGCCAGCGACAAGGCCATGGTGAAGATAACCACTATGTGCTCGTAAATATTGGGGAAAATACCGCGCACCAAAATTTGCCAACGGTTGGCACCGTCCAAACGAAAGGCACTGATATAGTCCTTGCCCAGCTCTTCCACCACCAGATTTCGAACCGAGTGAATAAACTGTGGCAGCAACGCAAAAATAATGGCCCAGACCGTATTCATCAAACCCGGACCGAGAATGGCGATAATAATAATAGCCAGCAGCAGCGAGGGAATAGACAAGGTGATATCAAGCAGGTGATTTAAAAAACTGGCTCGCAGTCCGCGGCTGATCCCGGCAACCGTGCCCACCAGCACGCCGACCAGGGTGGCCATCAGCGCCGCCACTATGGATAAGCCAAAGGTGTAGGTAGCACCGTTCATCAATCGGGAAAGTACATCGCGACCCAAGTCATCGGTGCCGAGAATAAAGCGTACATCGCCGTCTTCGTGCCAGGAGGGCGGGATCAGCAGCGCATCGGCGTGCTGCTCATTGATACCATAAGGCGCTAACAAGGGGGCGGTGGCGGCTAACACAGTCAGCGCCAAGAACAACCATAGGCCGACCAGGGAAACGTGATTGGCCCTAAACCTACGCCACAGTCTTGAAAGCGGCGAGATATTGGATTGCTCGGTAAATAATTTAAAGTTTGCCATGCGCTTGATTCCGTGAGATCGGGTCGAGCAGGGTGTAGAGTAACTCGGTGAAAATAGTCGCAAAAATAATAAACACCGAAATGGCTAACAGGCCACCCTGAATAGCGGGGAAGTCACGCTGATAAATGCTGTCGATAAGCCAACGGCCTATGCCCGGCCAGGAGAAAATTACTTCGGTGATCATCGCCAAGGTGATCAAGGCGCTAAACTGCAAACCGATTTGTTTAATTACCGGCAGCAAGGCATTGCGCAAGGCGTGGTGCATGATCAACTGGCGGCGGCTAAGACCTTTGGCGCGAGCGGTTTTAATGTAATTTTGCTCCAGCACATTAAGCATGGAATCGCGGGTAAAACGCACCAATACCGTGGTTGGGTAGGTGGCCAGCACCAAGGTTGGCAGCGCCAGGTGATGCAGAGCATCGGCAAAGGCCTGACCGCCATAGGGAAAACCGGCGATCATTACATCGAGAAGTATAAAGTGAGTGCTGGCGGGTATTTCGTACAACAAGCTGATGCGCCCAGACATGGGGAACAGACCTAGTTGCAGGCAAAACATCATGATCAACAAAAGCGCCAACCAAAATATAGGCACCGAATAACCCACTAGGGTGATGCCGCTGATCAGTTTATCGGGCCAACGCCCCTGCGACAGCGCCGCGAGAATACCGGCGGGCACGCCAACGATAACAGATACCAATAACGCATACACGGCAAGCTCAAAGGTGGCCGGTGCCAGGGTGAGCACATGGCTAAAAACCGAATCCCCCGAGGCAAAAGACAAGCCCCAGTCTCCCTGTAAAATACGCCCGACAAAGGCCAGGTACTGGCTGATATAGCCCTCATCGAGGTGATACTTGGCGCGTAGCTCGGCACTTTGTGAAAAGCCCGCGGTTTCTATACCACTGAAATTGGTCAGTGGCTCGCCGGGAAACAAATAGCCCAGGGAAAAGGTGAACAGGCTCAAGGTAAAGAGCATAAATAGCAGCAAGGAAAAGCGGCGAATGGCAAACTCTAATATCATGGCATTTTACTCGCGTGGGCCAGGGAAATACCGCCAAAGGGGCTCAGGGTAATGCCTTGAATATTCGCATCATTAGCCTGTGAGCGTTTACCGTGGGCCAGAGGCAGCAACGGCAGCTGCTCGGCGATCATTTGCTGCGCCTTAACATAAAATGCCTTGCGCTGGGCTTGATCTGTGGTGGCCAGGGCCTGGGTGAGTAAAAAGTCGAATTCCGGGTTACACCAGTTGGCCGGGTTTTTACCGCTGAAGGTGGCGGCACAACTGAGTAAGGGGCTAAAGAAGTTATCCGGATCCGGGGTGTCGGCAGCCCAGCCTAATAGCACGCTGTCGTGGCGATGCTCATCAACACGCTGCAAAAAGGTGTTCCATTCGTATTCGACGATACGCACCTTAATACCCACCTCGCGCAGGTCGCTTTGCATCAGCTCCGCCATTTTGCGGGCGTTAGGGTTGTAGATTCGACTTACCGGCATGGCCCAAATACTCATATCAAAGCCATTTTCATAACCGGCTTCGGTCAGCAGCTCCCGGGCCTTGTCCGGATTGTATTCGGGCAGGTTGTTTTGTTCCTGATAGGCCCAGCTGATGGGCGGCAACATAGAAGTGGCTTTAACACCCTGGCCGTAATACACCGCCTGCATGATTTTATCGACATTAATGGCGTGGGCAAGGGCGCGGCGCACATCGGGGTCGTTAAAGGGCACGCGCTCAGTGTTAAAGGCCCAATAGCCGATGTTTAAATTATCCTGTTGCTGCACGTCTATGTCGCTGCGCTCGCGTAATACATCGAGCTGAGTGGCGCTGGGGTGCGGAGTAACATCGCATTCCTTGGTCAATAGCTTAACGATGCGCGTGGTACCGTTGGGGGTGATATCGAACACCAGCTGGTCGAGGTTCACCTGATGCTCCCAGTAATCCGGGTGGCTGTAATAGCGAATAAAGCGGTCCCGTTGAAACTCGCGATAAACAAAGGGACCTGTGCCCACCGGATACTGATCAAACAGCTCCATACGCTCGCTTTCCATCAGCTTCATGGCATATTCCCGCGAGGTGATGGCGGCAAAATCGGTGGCCAGGTTGGCTAAAAAGCTGCTCTCGGCGTTAAAAAGCTCAAAGGTCACCTGATATTCTGAATCTTTGCGAATATTGCGGATCAATTGATCTAAACCAACACTTTGAAAATATGGGTAATTGGCTTCACCGACAAAGTGATAGGGGTTATAAACATCGAATAAACGATTAAAGGAGAAAACCACATCATCGGCGTTAAACAGGCGTGTTGGCGTAAAATAGGCGGTGGTGTGAAACTGCACATCTTCACGCAGTGTAAAGGTGATTTCTGTGCCATCTTTGTTGATTTGCCAACTGGTGGCGAGCTCGGGAATAAACTCACCGGTGACCGGGTCGATACGCAGCAAGCGGTTGTACAGTTGTTTGGAAATGAGGTCTATGGTGGAGCCTGAGGTGGTCACCTGGGGGTTAAACGACACCGGGTTGGCTTCGGCGCAGTACACCATGCCTTCTATGGGCGCATAGCGGGCATCTTCATTTTGGCACCCGGCGAGAACCACCGCCACAGTGCCTAACAACCATTTATACACGGGCTAAGCCTCTTGTTTTTGCTGCGAATCAAGCAAATTGTATTTCTTTAAATATCCTCTCAGTTGATGATACGTTAATCCGAGCATTTGTGCAGTTTTCTTTTGATTAAATTGACTAAATTTAAGCGCTTGGCGCAACAGTTCGGTTTCGTATTCGGCGGATAGCTGCTTTAGATCGCAAGGGAAGCTAAAGCCAGGCAGGGTCGGGCTGCTCGGCGCGGTTGCCGCGACTGGAACATCAGAACTTGGTGTTTGCTCGTGAGCGCTTGATAAGGGCATAGCAGCTTTACGGTTACTCGAGGCTTGCGGTCGAAATGGACTGGCAAAAGGGTCGAGATGTATGCTGTGTACCGCCAGGTCTTCACTGCCGTGGCGATAAAGACTGCGCTCGATAACATTTTTCAATTCGCGCACATTACCGGGCCAGTGATATTCCAACAGAGCTTGTTTGGCGCGGGTGGTAAAGCCGCTGAAAAGCTCCCAGCCTAGGTTGCGGGCCATGTTGATGGCGAAGTGCTCTGCCAATAGCAGTATATCTTCCTGGCGCTCACGTAGCGGCGGCAAGGTGATCACATCAAAGGCCAGACGGTCGAGCAGGTCATGGCGAAAGTGCCCGCTCTCGGCCAGGCTGGGCAAGTCTTCATTGGTGGCACAAATTAACCGGGTGTCGACCTTGATAGGCGCACGGCCACCGACTCGTTCAAACTCACCATATTCAATAACGCGCAGTAGTTTTTCCTGCACCGCGGCGGGGGTATTGGCGAGTTCGTCGAGGAACAGGGTACCACCATTGGCGCGCTCGAAACGGCCTTCATGGCGTTTGCTGGCGCCGGTAAAGGCACCGCTTTCATGGCCGAAAAGCTCGCTTTCAAGCAGGTTTTCATTTAAAGCCGCGCAGTTCAGGCTGACATAGTTTTGATCCCAACGGCGCGAGAGGTAGTGCAAACGGGCGGCGATCAGCTCTTTACCTGTACCGCGCTCACCAATAACCAGTACGGGCTTATCCAGCGGCGCCAGTTGTGAAACCTGGTCGAGTACGGATAAAAAACTGTCTGATTGGCCGAGTAGATTGTCATTTTTACTAAACTGACTCATTTACACTAACTCTTAGTAATATTTGCTAAAGCTTAGTGTATTTCATTATTTGACGATTAGGAAGAGGTTTGTTAAAAGTGGTATAACTAAATGAAAAATATGGCTTTATTAAGTTATTTTAAAGTTGGCAAGCTACTTGATACCACCTAGAGTAGTCAACGAAGACTTCTACATTTGAGGTATAAGATTATGGGAATTTTCTCACGTTTTGCAGATATCGTTAATTCGAATATCAATGCCATTTTAGACAAGGCTGAAGATCCTGAAAAGATGGTACGCCTGATCATTCAGGAAATGGAAGACACCTTGGTTGAGGTGCGTTCTACTTCGGCAAAAACACTGGCGGAAAAGAAAGACCTTAGCCGTCGTTTAGAAACACTGAACAAACAGGTTGAGCAGTGGCAGGAAAAAGCCGAGCTGGCGCTGTCGAAAGACCGTGAAGACCTGGCTCGTGCTGCGCTTATCGAAAAGAACAAGGCGGCGGAAGCCCAAGTGGCTTTAGAGCGCGAGATGGAGCACGTTGAAGAGCACATCAATAAGCTACAGCAAGAGATCAGCACCTTGCAGGAAAAGCTAAGCGATGCCAAGGCCCGTCAAAAAGCCATTATTTTACGTCAGCGCTCGGTGCAATCGCGCCTTGATGTGAAGAAAACCCTTGATGGTAACAAGGTGCAGGATGCCCTTGATAAGTTTGAGCGTTACGAAACTAAAATCGACGGTTTAGAAGCCCAGGTTGAGTCTTACGAGCTAGGTCAAAAGTCACTATCCGACGAGATTGAACAGTTGGAAAAAGACGAGAAGATCGACGACGAATTGTCGGCGCTTAAAGCGAAAATGGGTAAAAGTGACAAAGCAGAATAACAATGATTAGTGGGCGAGCTCGACAAGTTTCACGGCTACGCCCACACTTATAATACGCCGAAGCAACAGGCAGGAGAGGAAGATGTTTGATTTAGAGTTATTAATGCCCCCCATAGTTATATTTATGATATTCGTGGCGCCGCTGTGGCTTATTCTGCACTACCGCAGTAAAAAGCAAGTAAGCCAGGGTTTGAGCGAACACGAGCATCGTCAATTGAATGAGCTGGCGCATAAGGCCGAAAAAATGGCCGAGCGTATTCATACGCTGGAAACCTTGCTCGATCAGGAATCTCCGCAGTGGAGGAATAAGGTATGAGCACTAAACGCGAACTCTATCGCGACCCCAAACGCGGTAAATTAGCCGGGGTGTGTGCGGGGCTCAGCGACTACTTTAATATCGAGCTGTGGCTGGTACGCATTATTTTTGTGACCGCCGTACTGCTTTCCGGTGGCTCACTGCCTGTCGTCGCCTATATTGCCGCCTGGTTTATTCTTGACATCAAACCTGCCGAGGATACCAAAGGTGAAGCCCAGAAAGCGGCACATGTGGGCGAAGTAAAAGCCAAGGTGTGGCAAAAGGGTGAGCCGCCGCGCAGGGCACTGAAAGATTTAAAAGAGTTTATGACGGATTTGGATACACGTATTCAACGTATGGAAACCCATGTGACCTCGCCAACCTTTACGGTGAGCCGAGAAATAAACAAACTCTAATAATCCCATCCTGCCCAATGGATAAGCTGACCCCGTCGGCTTATCCTTTTATTGTTATAAGGATAAAGGAGCTAATTTGTCCTACTCTCGCCTTGACACACTTAAAGATAAAGCTAAGAAAACACTGCAGCGCACCCTTGATGGTCATATCACACTGGCGGTGACCGGCCTGTCAGGCAGCGGAAAAACTGCGTTTATTACCGCCTTGGTACATCATTTAAGCGAGCAGGCCAATGATAAAAACCTGCCGTTTTTTCGCGTTATGCGTGAAGGACGCCATATAGCGACCGCCCAGGTGCCACAAAAAGCGCTGAATATTCCAACCTTTGGCTATCGTCATGCGATTGAAAGCATTACTCAGGAGCCACCACAATGGCCACAATCCACCAAGCGCATTAATACATTGCGCTTGGCCATGCGCTATCGTCCCGAACGCGGGCTGCGGGCGCAACTTGGCGACACCGCAACCCTGACCATAGATTTAATCGATTACCCCGGCGAATGGTTAATGGACTTACCCATGTTGAACATGGATTACGCCACCTGGAGTGAACGTCAGCTCACCATGCTCAATTCCAGAGTGCGTCGCGTCCATAGCGAGGCTTTTTTAGCGCAACTGGCTGACTTTGATAGTCAGGCTCAGGTGGACGAGGGGCAGCTTAAGGCGCTCAGCAATGAATATAAGCAGACGCTTACGGCCATAAAGGCCCATGCCCATGCCGCCAATTTGCAGCCCGGGCGCATGCTTATTCCAGGTGAACTGGAAGGGGCGCCGCTGTTGGCTTTTTTCCCATGCCCAACGCCGGATCTACAGGGCGAAAACACCCAGTACAAGCAGTTGGAAGCGCGCTTTGAGGCCTATAAAAATCAGGTGGTTAAGCCGTTTTATAAGGACTATTTCTGCCGTTTTGACCGCCAGGTGGTGCTGGTGGATTTACTTCAGGCATTAAAACTCGGTCCGGACATTTTTGCCGAGCAGGCCGAAGCCATTACCGAGCTACTGGCGTTTTTCGAATACGGTAAAAGCAACCTGTTGCGACGCTTGTTCCGCCCCAATATAGATAAGCTGTTGTTTGTGGCCAATAAGGCGGATCAGGTGGGGGTTAATTACCATCAGGATTTAGCCTTGCTGCTTCATGACTTAGTAAAGGCCAAGGCCAACGAGCTTGCCTTTGCCGGAGTTGAAGTGGACACCATGGCCATGGCCGGGGTGTGTGCCACCCAAAGCAAGATGGTGAGCGAGCAAGGGCGTGATCTGCACTGTATTTACGGTAAACCCTTGAATGAAGGAAACTGGCTCACCTATTTACCACCGCAACCGCCGAGGCATCGTCTAAGCGAAGGCCAGTGGCCAAAGCAAGGTTTTGATTATATTGATTTTGCGCCGCTGCCTGGCAATGACGGCAAGTTGCGTCATATGCGCCTCGACCATGCCTTAGAATTTTTATTGGGAGATAAGCTGCGATGAGCGACGAAGTAAAGTTGAGCGCCGGACGCCGCATACAAGAGCAAGGCCCTAAGCAGGTCGCAGAAGAACTAAAAGGTGCACAGATAGTGGCGCGCACCGAGCAGGCACCAATCAGCGATGAAGAAGCTGTGTTTGGTGATGAGTCTGAGCTTGAACAAAGTATTGAAATGACAATCAAGGGCCGCAAGGGCTCCTTGTTAAAACGCTTATTCGTATTTTTACTGCTGAGTTTAATCCTGGTGGAGACCGGGCTAAGCATTATGGCCAGCTTTGCCACCGCATGGTGGTTAGGTGCCTTATACAGCGCCGTGATCGCCTTGGCTGTACTATTAATGGGGCGCTTGTTATGGCGTGAACTGGTGAATTTAAAGCGTTTAAAAGTCAACCAACATCATCAGCAGCAGGCCGAGCGTTTGCTCGAGAGCGAGCAAATAGGGCAGGCTTTGCCCTGGTTACAAAGTGTGAATCAAATTCAAACCCACCCAGAATTTGAAACTTTTAAGGCCCGCATTGGCGATCATTTAAGCGACCGTGAGGTGATGATCTTATATCGCGATACCTTGTTGGTCAGTCAGGACCAACAAGCCAAGCAGTGATCAATCGTTATGCGGTGGAGTCTGCTGTGCTGGTGTCGGTCAGCCCTTTAGCCGTGGTCGATATGCTGGCGGTGCTATGGCGCGGTTTAAAGCTTGTGGATACCTTGGCGAATAACTATGGCCTGGCGCTCGGTTATATGAGCCGGGTGCGCTTATACCGCAGTTTGCTTAAGCAGATGCTGTTTGTCGGCTCCACCGAAATGCTCGCAGATTTGGCCGCCACAGCCTTTGGCGGCAAGTTGTTGAGCGTGTTGTCGACTCGGGCGGCGCAGGGCCTCAGTGCCGGCGTGCTCACCGCGCGCATCGGCTATAAAACCATGGAGCTCTGTCGTCCCTTACCCCGGCTTGAAGCCAAACCTTCGCTGCTTAGGGCCACGGTGAAAAGTTTGGCCAGTCGTCTGGCTCGCGCCGATAAGCAAAATAATGAAGAGCAAAAAAACGTCAACTAAGGTTGACGCTTTTTTGGCCCTAAAATGGTGTTAGCTGGCCGTCCAAGCGGCTAGCGTGCTTGTTTTTCAAACAATTATGCCCCTATTTTAAAAGAAAAAGGTGCATTATGAGCAAACACACATACACAGACCAAACCCTTTGCATCCACAGCGAGCAAGGTCGACAGGATCCTCACAGGGCGCTGGCCGCGCCCTTATACCAAACCTCTACTTTTGTTTTCGACAATACAGCGCAAGGGGCCGCACGCTTTGCCGGTGAAGAAGCGGGTTATATTTATTCGCGCCTGGGCAACCCCACGGTACGTGAGCTTGAAGAGCGACTGGCGGCACTGGAACAATGTGAAGATGCAGCGGCCTGCGCCACGGGTATGGGCGCGGTATCGGCTGCGGTCATGAGCTTTTTAAGCGCCGGCGATCACCTGATCGCCTCCAGCACAGTGTATGGCTGCACCTATGCATTATTCAGTCATCTGCTCACTCGCTATGGCGTAGAAGTGACCTTTGTTGATTTCAGTGATCTGGACGCCATTAAGGCGGCGCGCCGACCGAACACTAAAATGGTATTTCTGGAAACCCCGGCTAACCCGAATATGAGGGTGTATGATCTTGAGCAGATCTGTGCTTTTGCCAAAATGCATCAGTTGATAAGCGTTGTTGATAACACCTTCTTGACCCCGTTGTTGCAAAAACCGGCCACCTTGGGTGCGGATTTAGTAGTACACAGCGCCACAAAATACCTAAATGGTCATGGCGATGTAGTGGCAGGCCTGGTATGTGGCAGCGCCGAGCATATAGAAACCATAAAATTTACCGTGCTTAAGGACATAGGCGCGACCATGAGCCCGTTCGACGCCTGGTTGATCCTGCGTGGTTTAAAAACCCTGTCGGTACGCATGCAGGCGCATTGCCAAGGGGCACATAAGGTGGCCGAGTATTTGGCCGCTCACGAAAAAATTGAAAAGGTGTATTACCCAGGTCTGGCAGGGGACCCCGGCCATGCTTTTATCGGCACGCAGATGAAAGACGCAGGCGGGGTGATTGCATTTGAGCTTAAAGCCTCGTTAGAAAAGACGGAGACCTTTATAAATTCGCTTGAGCTTTGCACCTTGGCCGTGAGTTTAGGTGACACCGAAACCCTGATACAGCATCCGGCCTCGATGACACACTCCACCTATGAGCCTGAGCAGCGCCGCGCCGCCGGGATAAGCGATGGCCTGGTACGCATTTCCATTGGTCTTGAAGATGTTAATGAAATTATTGCGGATTTAGAAATGGGCTTGGCGTCCATTTAAAATCGCATGTATCAAAAACGTTACACGTATTTATTGTTCACCCCTTTAAAATAAAGGGGTGTTTATTTTTCGAAACTCAGGTGTATTTTTATCTTTACGTATTTGCGGGTTTGCCCAAAACCCATATCGACTCCATCTATTACAAATTTTCGTACTTTTACTTAGTATCTGGTTAACACAGATTAGCTGCCAATGGCGTATTTAGGTGCGCGGTTGGTCGAAGATGCAAAGGTTATTATGGCTAAGTCAAGCAAGTATGTTTCCAAGACACCCGATGAAAACGGCGTGATCCACTGGAGCGATGAAGAAAACCAAATTTGGGCAGAACTGGTTGAGCGTCAACTGGCCTGTATCGAAGGCAAGGCGTGTGATGAGTACCTGGAAGGTTTAAAGAAAATTAACCTGCCACATGATCGTATTCCGCAGTTGCATGAGCTGAACGAAGTACTAGAGCGTGAAACCGGCTGGCAGGTTGCCCCTGTACCAGCGCTTATCGACTTTGATGAGTTTTTCCGCCTGTTGGCCAACAAGCAATTCCCGGTAGCGACCTTTATTCGTACCCGTGAAGAGTTCGACTATCTGCAAGAGCCGGATATTTTCCACGAGATCTTTGGTCACTGCGCCATGCTGACCAACCCGGATTTTGCCGAGTTTACTCATAAATACGGCCAGCTAGGCTATGCGGCGGATAAAAAAGACCGCGTATATCTTGCGCGTCTATACTGGTTTACCGTTGAGTTTGGTCTAATGCAAACCGAAAAAGGTCTGCGTATTTACGGTGGCGGTATCTTATCGAGCCCGGGTGAGACTCAGTATGTTTACGGTGATGAGCCGGAAATTAACCCAATGAATGTACAGGATGTGCTGCGCACGCCTTACAGAATCGATATTATGCAACCTGTTTACTACACCATTAACTCTATCCATGATTTATTTGATATTTCTCAAATGGATTTAATGGCGTTAGTAGCTAAAGCAAAAGAATTAGGCTTGTTTGAGCCAAAATTTCCCCCTAAAGAAAAATTAGCAAGTTAAGGAATTAGTAATGTCTGAATTAAGCGCACAAAAATGTGAAGCGTGTCGTGCGGATGCGCCTAAGGTGTCAGATGATGAATTGGCAGTATTGATCAGAGATATCCCTGAGTGGGTGCCTGAAGTACGTGATGGCATTATGCAGCTTGAGCGTGTATTTAAGTTCAAAAACTTCAAGCAAGCACTAGAGTTCACTAATCTAGTAGGCGCCATGGCTGAAGAAGAAGGTCACCACCCAGGTCTTCTGACCGAGTGGGGCAAGGTAACCATCACTTGGTGGTCACACTCTATTAAAGGTTTGCACAAGAATGATTTCATCTGTGCGGCCAAAACAGACGCGGTTTTTGCTGCTCTGTAATTAAATACTTCCGTGTTTGAGCCACCTCGCTACTTGCTAGCCAGGTGGCTTTTTTGTTTTTCACATTGTGTTAAAGCAACTAAAAAGGGGCTCGCCGGCACATTATCCCCCCGTGTATTGACCCCCTGTGATAGCGCCCAAGCATGTATCTTCAAATCGTTTGGGTATATAATGCAGCGCTAAACAAAACAAAACATGAAATGAGTTATGAGCGCTGTTGATCTTGATTACATCAAGCAATCCATTGCCACGGTTGCCGATTATCCTAAACCGGGCATTATGTTCCGTGACGTTACCAGCCTGTTAGCCGACCCCAAGGCATTACAACTGACCATAGATCACATGGTGAATAAGTATAAAGACCTGGGCTTTACCAAGATCATTGGTACCGAATCTCGTGGCTTTATCTTTGCCGCACCTTTGGCTTATGTGTTAGGTGTGCCTTTTATTCCGGTGCGTAAGCCGGGCAAATTACCTCGTGCGGTCATTGCACAAAGCTACCAGTTAGAATATGGTGAAGATACCCTGGAGCTGCACCAAGACGCCATAGTGGCCGGTGATAAGGTATTGTTAGTTGATGATTTATTAGCAACTGGCGGCACCATTGAAGCCACCGCTAAACTCGTTGCCAAGCTTGGCGGCGAAGCAACACATGCTGCGTTTGTTGTCTCCTTACCTGATTTAGGTGGTGAGCAACGCGTGCGCCAACAGGGAATTGACGTATTTAAACTAGTCGAATTCGAAGGCGATTAAGCAATGAGCTATCAGGTTCTGGCCAGGAAATGGCGACCGCAAACCTTTCACCAACTTGTTGGTCAAGACCATGTTAAACAAGCTTTGGTTAACGCGCTAAATGAGCAGCGTCTGCACCATGCCTATTTGTTTACCGGGACGCGAGGCGTGGGTAAAACCACCATCGCCCGTATCTTTGCCAAGAGCCTGAACTGTGAGCAGGGCATTTCCGCTCAGCCCTGCGGCCAATGTAGCACCTGCTTAGATATCGAAGCGGGTAAGTACATAGATCTTATCGAAATCGATGCGGCATCGCGCACCAAGGTTGAAGACACGCGGGAAATCCTCGATAACGTGCAATATGCACCAACACGAGGTCAATTTAAGGTGTACCTTATCGATGAGGTGCACATGCTTTCCAAACACAGCTTTAACGCGCTGTTAAAGACGTTGGAAGAGCCCCCCGAACATGTGAAGTTCCTGCTGGCGACGACCGATCCGCAAAAATTACCGGTAACCATCTTATCTCGCTGTTTGCAGTTTAATCTAAGCGCCTTATCTGTACCGCAGATCAGCACCCAGCTGCAGCATATTCTTGGCCAGGAACAAATCCATTACGAAGACTCGGCACTGGCTGTATTGGCTAAGGCTGCCGACGGCAGTATGCGCGATGCCTTAAGTCTGACCGATCAAGCCATAGCCCAAACCAATGGGCAGCTGGTGGAAGAAGCGGTCAAAGACATGCTCGGCCTGATGGATGTGCGTTTTGCCCAGCAGCTACTGAGTGCCGTGCTCCTGCACGATGGCGCCGAGCTGATGCAGCAAACCCGAGCCTTAGCGCAGCGTAACCCAAATTATGTTGCGGTGCTGGATGACTTATTAAATCTGATGCATAGCATTCAGCTGACTCAGTTGGTGCCCAGCGCCGCGGCGCTTAGCGAGCGCGACGCCGAATACGTAAGTGCGGCGGCCCGCAGCACCGACCCTCAGCATATTCACACTCTGTACCAATTGCTGTTAAGCGGTAAACGTGATTTGCAATGGAGCAGCTCACCACAGGTGGGCTTTGAAATGCTGATGTTACGTTTATTGGCCTTCGAGCCTGCGGCCTTGGCCTCCATGCCAACAGCGCCAGCGAATGTGGCCGAGATGGCCAGCCCTAAGGCCTCGGGTCAAGAGCAAGCGGCTAATTTGCGTGCCATGCTAGCCCGCAATAATAATGAGCTGGCTTCAGCGCCAAAAGCTGCTAAGCCAGAGCTTGTGTCCGCACCCGTGGCTACACCTACGACAGCGCCTGTCGCTGCACCTGAAGTACCTTCTACATCCTCTGCACCCACTGTAGAAATGGATGAGGAAGTAGCGCAGGAGCAAGAAGCGGCGGCGCAATTTGATGCCGTGCTACAACAGGCTCAAGAGTTAGGTTATCAGGGCGGCGAGCCAGTGCAGCCTAATACAGCAGAGCCTGGGTTCCAGCACCAAGCAGCGTTAGAGCAAGCACCTCAGGGTGCTGTTCAAGAACAAGACCAAGTACAAGCGCAACCCCACATTGAGCAGATGCAGTCAGTAAGCATTGAGCAAATGCAGCCAGTAAGTCCAGAGCAGGACAGTCAAGGTCAGGCGGCGCCGGCCGAGCAGCTGCATGCCTTGGAAGAGCAAACTCAATCGGCCATCGCCCGTATTCTGCAAAACCGTAAGCTGGCAACGCCTTCGGCAACGCCTGCGCCTGCAGCCGCAGCTGGCCAAAGGGCGCAAAGCCGCCATGAAGTGACCCAAGGCGGCGATGACCTAAAAAAGGCAGCGGCCCGGGGTGAGCGGGCCGAACTAAGCGCATCACCAAGTTATTTTGATACCGCAGTAGCAACTGCAGTTGCACCCGCAGTTGCCACGGCAGAGCCTGCTCAGCAACAGCAACAGCAACAGCAACAGCAACAGCAACAGCAACAGCAACAGCAACAGCAACAGCTAGAAGCGGCCAAGCGTAAGCAAACGCCGGCGCAGCGCCTGCTTGACAGGCATCAGCCGGATCCGCAAAAGCTGGCCCCCGAGCTGTTGCAACAGCTACAAGCACCGGTGACAAATGCCGAGGCGCAAGAGCAGCCTTTGGTGATCCCTGTGCCTGAGGGCTTTACCAGCAGTATCAGCGACATCAAATTCGCCCATCAGCAAGATGCCTGGGCGGCCTTGATAGACGAGATGAATTTAGGTGGGCGTACCCGTCAGTTTGCTTTGCAAAGCTGCTACCGTAAGGAACAAAATCAGGTGTTTTTGCAGGTCGACGCCAGTCAGCAACACCTGGATGGTCCGGCGTTGCGCGAACGCTTGGTGCAGTGTTTTAGCGAGCAACTGGGCGAGCCCATAGAATTGCATATAGAGTTTAGCCCCGAGGTAGCGGGTACACCGAAACTGATCCAAGAAGCGCTCGACGCCCAGCGTTTGCAACAGGCGGTGGCGGCCATGCACAGCGATCACAATGTGCAGCGCTTAATGACGCAATTTTCGGCGAACCTTGATGAAAACTCGGTGCAGCCATTGTAATTTTTCCTCGCTGGCCTTATCTTTGCCAGCATAGATTTAAATGAAGAGAGAACACTATGTTTAAAGGTGGAATGGGTAACATGATGAAGCAAGCGCAGATGATGCAAGAGCGCATGCAAAAAGCCCAAGAAGAAATCGCAAACTTAGAAGTAACAGGTGAAGCCGGTGCCGGCCTGGTTAAAGTAACCATGCTGGGTAGCCACAATGTACGTCGCGTTGAGCTGGATGAGAGCTTGATGGAAGACGACAAGGACATGATTGAAGACTTGCTTGCCGCGGCCTGTAACGACGCCGTACGTCGTGTAGCCGAAGAAAGCCAAAAACGCATGTCAGAAGTAACCGGTGGTATGAATCTACCTCCTGGCTTCAAAATGCCGTTCTAATAAAGAACCATTTAAAAATTAGCGCCTTATGGCGCTATTTTTTTGTCCATTAGTCCCTAAGACCAATACTCACATCTACCCCGATGTTTTATCATTGGCATCACCATAAAAAACCAAGAGAAAGGATACTCAGCTATGAAGTTCAAACTAACCCCAATTTTAATGACGACGACACTGCTTGCGCTTGGTGTGACGCACGTTCAAGCCGACGACCGAGGCTTTAATACCCTCCAGGCAATCGAAGAATATAAAGTCCCCTCTAAACGTATGATTGAGGACGGTGGCGAATTCTTTTGCCCGGATGCGGATACACAGGGAAGCCTAAGCAAATATGCCAGTTGCGAGGAGTATTCAGCCTTGATCAAGCGCGGTTGCTATGGCAAATCACGAGAGGAATTTGGCCGGGAACTCGTCTACGGTGCAGCGTGCGCCGAGTTGACCCTGCTTGATCAGGTCAAGGTGGCCAAGGAAAATCATTTTGATATGGACTCTGCCAATTGGTGGCACCATATTCCCGCCAGCATCATTCCATTACCAGGTGGGATTGAGAGCGACGAAATGAAGCAGCAAGCACAACGTGAGCTTGAAACCCTGGTTAAAGGCAAGACCCTAGGTGAGCTCTCGCTTGTTAATAACAAAAGTAACCCACGCTTGTTTGAGACCGTGCTTGGCTCACACACGCGAGAGTGTGGCGTGGTCAAGGATACGTTTAAATTGTTTGTGCAATTAATCGCCGACTTTAACGGCGATGGCAAGGCCGACTTGTTGCTGAGCGGCACTCGCGATAACCTTTCCGATGATTGCCCTTTAAATGCCTACAAAGAGGGTGGTGGCTCGACCACTTTCTTGTATGAGAAACACAGCGCTCAGTCAGAACTTAAAGTTACGCCATATCGAGAGCTAATCGAGTCGGCCTCAAACTAGGGCTAACAACTCCCTTATACTTTTGCGCTTGGCTTTGGTACCTTAACGCCACATAATAGAGCGCTGAATTACACAGTGTCGCAGCTTAATCGGAATTTACATGCAGCTTTCGCCAAAATTAACTCAACTTGTTGATGCTTTGCGTTGTTTACCGGGCATAGGCCCGAAATCGGCTCAGCGGATTGCCTTTCACTTATTGGAGCGTGACCGTGAGGGCGGCAGCCAATTGGGGGCTGCGTTAAGCCAGGCCATGGTGGATATTGGTCATTGCAACAGTTGTCGTACTTTTACCGAGCAAGAGCAGTGCGAGCTGTGCGGTAATATTAAACGCCAGGATTCCGGCTTGCTGTGTGTGGTGGAATCGCCCAGCGACGTATTAGCAGTGGAGCAAACCGGGCACTATCAGGGCCTGTACTTTGTATTAATGGGTCACTTGTCACCCCTTGATGGCATAGGCCCAAAAGAAATTGGCCTGGATGTGCTCGAGCAAAAACTGGCTGCGGGAGGGATCAACGAGGTGATCCTGGCGACTAACCCCACGGTAGAGGGCGAGACCACAGCCCATTATATTGCCGAGCTGTGTAAGCAATACCAGGTGGGCGCATCGCGTATCGCTCATGGCGTGCCTGTCGGTGGCGAATTAGACCTGGTTGATGGCATGACCTTATCCCATGCCTTTAACGGTCGTAAGCAGGTCACCTTTGACGATTGATTTGCTCTAAAATCCAGCAAAAAGGCGCCTTTTGGCGCTTTTTTCGTTTTTTCTCTCTTGAATCCCAACCGCATCACCCCATATACAAGAGCATATCTGGTTATCAACCTACTCAGTTGAACCTGTTTGCTAACGGAGAGAGAAATGACAGCAACATCAGAAAAAGAAACGCTTGGCTTTCAGACTGAAGTAAAGCAACTGCTTAACTTAATGATCCACTCTTTGTATTCAAACAAAGAGATTTTCCTGCGTGAGCTGGTATCGAATGCTTCTGATGCCGCAGATAAACTGCGCTTTTTAGCCCTTGAAAATGGCGACCTGTACGAAGGCGATGCCGAACTCAAGGTGCGTATTAGCGCCGATAAGGACAAGGGCACGGTAACCATTGCCGATAATGGTATCGGTATGACCCGTGATGAAGTGATCAGCGCCTTAGGCACCATTGCTAAATCGGGCACCGCAGAATTTTTCAAAAACCTGACCGGCGACCAAGCCAAAGACTCGCAGCTGATCGGTCAATTCGGTGTGGGTTTCTACTCGGCCTTTATCGTGGCCGACAAAGTAACCGTGCGCACGCGCAAAGCCGGTGAAAAGCACGCTATCGAGTGGGAATCAAAAGGCGAGGGCGATTACACCCTGGCCGAGATCGACAAAGACAGCCGTGGTACCGAAATTATCCTGCACCTGCGCGACGATGAAAAAGAATTCCTCGACGATTTCCGCCTGCGCGGTATCGTTAATAAATACTCAGATCATATCGCCATTCCGGTCGAGATGTACCGTGAGCCGGTGCCAGAAACAGAAGGCCCGGACGGCGAGAAAATCGAAGCACAACCGGGTCACTGGGAAGCCATCAATAAGGCAGAGGCGCTGTGGACTCGTGATAAATCAGAGATCAGCGATGAAGAATACCAGGAGTTTTACAAGCATGTAGGTCACGACTGGGAAGAGCCGCTGACCTGGGCACACAACAAGGTGGAAGGTAAAACCGAATACACCAGCTTGCTGTACATTCCTAAGCGCGCCCCCTTTGATATGTATAACCGCGAGCGTCAAAGCGGCTTAAAGCTGTATGTACAACGCGTATTTATCATGGATGACGCCGAGCAGTTTATGCCAAGCTACCTGCGTTTCGTAAAAGGTCTGCTGGACTCAAACGATCTGCCGCTAAACGTGTCTCGTGAGATTTTACAAGACAACAAGATCACCCAAACAATTCGTAAGGGCTGTACGTCTCGCGTGTTGAAAATGCTGGAACGCATGGGTAAGAACAAACCGCAAGAGTATCAAACCTTCTGGGATGAATTCGGCAGCGTGATCAAAGAAGGTCCGGCGGAAGACATGGCGAATAAAGAAGCCATTGCCAAGCTGCTGCGCTTTGCTTCAACACACACAGACGAAGCGACGCAGAATGTGTCACTCGAGCAGTACATCGAGCGCATGAGCGAAGGCCAGGACAAGATTTACTACGTGGTGGCCGACAGCTTTGAAGCGGCGAAGAACTCGCCACACCTGGAGATCTTCCGTAAGAAGGGCATTGAAGTCTTGCTACTGAGCGACCGTGTTGATGAGTGGATGATGAGCCACCTCACCGAGTTTCAAGACAAGCAGTTCCAGTCGATCACTCGCGGTGATTTGGACTTAGGTGATTTGGACGACGAAGAGAGTAAAAAGGCCCAAGAAGAGTCTGAGAAGGAAGTGGCAGGCTTGCTTGAGCGCATTAAAACGGCGCTGGGCGATAAGGTCAAGGAAGTACGCTTTACCCATCGCCTAACGGACTCACCGGCCTGTGTGGTTGCCGATGATCACGATATGAGCTCACAGATGATCAAGCTTATGGAGTCTGTCGGTCAAAAAGTGCCGGAAACCAAGCCTGTGTTCGAACTAAACCCTGAGCACCAGTTGGTTAAGCATCTTAACAATGAGCAGGACGAAGACAAGTTCACTCAGTGGTCAGAGGTACTGCTGGACCAGGCCTTGCTTGCCGAGCGCGGCAGCTTAAAAGACCCGGCCGGATTTGTAACCCGCTTGAATAAGCTGATGCTGGATTTAAGCAAGTAACAGGTAAAAAAATCCCAACTTTGAGCCCGAGCTAACCACTTGGGCTTTTTTTATGCCTGCAACTCGTTGCGGAAAAAGGAAAAACGCTTTATCGCAAGTGCTTGCGCCCGTTAGGAAGAATGCGCATAGTGGAATGCTCTTATTTCCATCATTAGAGCAAGATATGAAATCGTCTTTACTCGGTGCTTTGGCACTTCTTAGTCTTTCTTCTTTTTCGTCGCTAGCCGATACCCCTGCGAATCCCATAGCCATCGCCATTCACGGCGGTGCCGGGACCATTGAAAAGGCACGCTTTACGCCGGAGCAAGAAAAGGCGTATCGCGCCAAATTGAGCGAAGCGGTGGAAGCAGGCTATGCGGTGTTAGACCAAGGGGGCGCCAGTCTGGATGCCATCAATGCGGCCATTAATGTGCTGGAGAATTCCCCTTACTTTAACGCCGGTAAAGGCGCGGTGTACACCTACGAGGGTGAGCATGAGCTCGATGCCTCGATTATGGATGGTCGTACCCGTGCAGCGGGCGCCGTAGCCGGAGTCAAACATATTGAAAACCCCATCGATTTAGCTCGTCTGGTGATGACCAATTCTGTGCATGTGATGTTAAGTGGAGAAGGGGCGGAAGAGTTTGCCCAGCAGCAGGGTATGAAGTTGGTGGAAAACAGTGTGTTTGATACCGAGCACCGTTATGAGGCGCTACTTAAAGCCAAGGAAAAGCTGGATAAGGCCAAATCGGCCACCAAGGATTATCAGGCCCTGCATCAGGCATTGCCAAGCCAATACAAGATGGGTACGGTCGGTGCTGTTGCCCTCGATAGCCACGGCAATATCGCCGCAGGCACGAGCACCGGCGGCATGACGGCCAAGCGCTTTGGCCGCATTGGTGATTCACCGGTAATAGGCGCAGGTACCTTTGCCGATAATGCCTCCTGTGCGGTATCGGCCACGGGTCATGGTGAGTACTTTATTCGTTATCAGGTGGCGAGTGATATTTGTGCTCGAGTGCAATACCAAGGCAAGAGCATTGAGCAGGCCGGTAACGAGGTGATCTTTGGGCCCATGTTCGAAGCCGGTGGCACAGGCGGGGTGATCATAGTCGATGCCAAGGGCAACATCAGCATGCCGTTTAATACGGCGGGTATGTATCGCGCCAGTAAGAGCAGTACAACCCCAACCTATGTGGCTATTTTTAAAGACGAATAATTACTCCCCTAGCTACGCAAAAATCCTGGCGCCAACTATATTTACAATGTTGGCGCTAATAATTTTGGGGGTGCGTATGCAATCTATTAAAGTCGCTGATTACTATAACCACAGACCTGTGACTTTCAAAGCCGATATGTCCATTGAAAGCGCGGTGGAAAAACTTCTTCAAAGCTGTCAAACCGGTGGCCCAGTGATCGATGATCTCGGTACCGTCATTGGTTTTGTTTCTGAGCAAGACTGCTTGCAACAAATGCTTAATTCTACCTATCAAAACGAAGCGCACTGCGTGGTTGGTGATGTGATGACCAAGGAGCCCTTGTGTGTCACGCCTGATCATAGCGTGATGACGGTCGCCGAAAACATGAAGATAGATAAGCCGAAAATGTATCCGGTGTGCGATGAGCAAGGCAAGCTGATGGGGATCATCACTCGGGCCCATATTTTGTTGGCGCTGGACAAGCACTTACATGACAATTATGCGCCTGGAAAACGCTTTGTCTAACGATACACTTTAGAGCGATATTTTGCTAAGCTGAGCAGCCATTTTATGCCGTTATTTAGAGGCCTGTGTGTCTGCCAGCAAATCCTTGTATGCCAAGCTCAATGAGTGTTTAAAAAAAGACCAATTTATACTCAAAAAACGCCTACAAGGGGTGCAAAAAATAGCCGACGCCCAAAAACAGCAGGGTGTTCTTGCTAAGATTGCCACCAGTATTGATGCCAGTATTGCTGCTCGCGCCAAGCGTTTGGCCGAGTTGCCTAAGCCCAGTTTCCCAGCGGCCTTACCCGTTAGTGAAAAACGCGAAGATATTAAAGCGGCGATTGCCAAGCATCAGGTGGTGATTGTTGCCGGTGAAACCGGCTCGGGTAAAACCACTCAGCTCCCGAAAATCTGCCTAGAGCTAGGTCGTGGCGTTGAAGGCTTAATTGGCCATACTCAACCACGTCGCCTAGCGGCACGTAGCGTTGCCGCCCGTATTGCCGAAGAGTTGGAAAGCGAAATTGGTCAAACCGTCGGCTTTAAAATTCGTTTTAGCGATCAGGTCAGCGAGCGCAGTTATATTAAACTGATGACAGACGGTATCCTGCTCGCGGAGATTCAAAACGACCGCTATCTCAACCAGTACGACACCATCATTATCGATGAGGCCCACGAGCGCAGTCTGAATATCGACTTTATTCTCGGTTATCTGAAGAATCTGCTGCCCAAGCGCCCGGACTTAAAAGTCATTATTACCTCGGCGACCATAGATCCGGAGCGTTTTTCTCGTCATTTTAACGACGCACCTATTATCGAGGTGTCCGGGCGTACCTACCCGGTGGAAGTGCGTTACAGGCCGATCACAGAGCTTAGCGGCAGCGACGAGGAGCAGGATGAAAACGACCAACTGCAAGGCATTTTCGATGCCGTAGACGAGCTCTACGACGAAGGCCCGGGCGATATCCTGATCTTTATGAATGGTGAGCGGGAAATTCGCGACACCGCCGATGCCCTTAGCAAGCGCAACCTCAAGCATACCGAAATACTGCCCTTGTATGCCCGCTTATCTAATGCCGAGCAGAACCGAATTTTCCATCCAGGTAATAAGCGCCGTATTGTCCTTGCCACCAATGTGGCGGAAACCTCGTTAACCGTGCCGGGGATCCGTTATGTGATAGACCCGGGTACCGCCCGTATTAGCCGCTACAGTTATCGTACCAAGGTACAGCGCCTGCCAATTGAAGCGGTCTCTCAGGCCAGTGCCAATCAGCGTAAGGGTCGTTGTGGACGTGTGGAAGCGGGTATCTGTATTCGTCTTTATTCCGAAGAAGACTTTTTAGGGCGTCCGGAGTTTACCGACCCTGAGATCCTGCGCACAAACCTGGCCTCGGTTATCTTGCAGATGCTTGGCCTTGGCCTTGGTGATATCAGCCGTTTCCCTTTTGTGCAGCCGCCGGATAGCCGCAATATCAATGATGGCGTGCGGTTACTTGAAGAGCTTGAGGCGGTTAAACCGGCGAAGCAACGCAGTCAAATCGAGCTCACCAAAATGGGTCGCGATTTGGCGCGCATTCCGCTTGACCCCCGTCTTGCAAAAATGGTGCTGGCAAGCGTGCCGCTTGGGGCTATGCGTGAGGTGATCATCATCACCGCGGCCCTGGCCATTCAAGACCCGCGCGAGCGTCCGCAAGATAAAAAAGGCAAGGCCGATGAACTGCACGGGCGTTTTAATGATGATGACTCGGACTTCATCGCCTTTTTAAACCTGTGGAACTACCTCGAAGAGCAACAAAAAGCCCTGACCAATAATCAGTTCCGCAAGCTCTGCAAGCAGGAGTTCTTTGCCTATATGCGCATTCGTGAATGGCAGGATATCGTTTATCAGGTATCGACCATCTGCGAAGAAATGGGCTTAAAAGACGCGAGCAATGAGCCCAGCTTTGAGACTCTGCATCAGGCCCTGCTTAGCGGCCTGCTGAGTCATGTGGGGCAAAAGGACGATAAAAACGCCTTTTATCAGGGTGCACGCAACAGCCAGTTCCATATCTTCCCGGGCTCTAATCTCTTTAAAAAGCGGCCAAAATGGCTGATGTCGGCGGAGCTGGTGGAAACGTCCAAACCTCTACGCCCGTATCAATGCCAAAATCGATGTCGCCTGGCTGGCGCCACTGGCACAGCATCTGGTCAAGCGCAGCTACAGCGAACCCCATTGGCAGAAAAAAGCCGGGGCGGTTATCGCCTTCGAACAACAAACCCTCTATGGCCTGACCATAGTGGCGAAAAAGCGCAGCCAGTATGACAAAATCGACCCGGTTGTCAGCCGTGAAATCTTTATCCGCACCGCCTTGGTGGAGCAGGAGTTAGGCGCTAACGAGTCCTTTTTGCAGGTGAATCGCAAGCTTATTGAGGAAGTACAGGACTTAGAAAACAAGGCGCGCCGTCGCGATATCTTGGTCGACGAGCATACCCTGTACGAGTTCTACGATAAGCATATTCCGGCGGACGTGTGTAACCGCGTCAGCTTCTTGAAATGGTATAAGGAACAAAAGCGCAAAGATAAACGCTTCTTGCATATGAGCAAGGAAGCGCTGATGCGCCATGGTGCCGATGAGATCACCGCCGATAATTACCCGGATATTTGGATGCAGGGCAACCTGGTATTGCCGCTGAGCTACAGCTTTGAGCCGGGGCAGGATGTCGATGGTGTGGCGGTGCAAATCCCTCTGGCACTGCTTAACCAGGTGCAAAATGAGGGCTTTGACTGGCATATTCCCGCCTTTAGACATGAGCTTATTTGTGCGCTGATAAAGTCCTTACCCAAAGCCCAGCGCCGCAATTTTGTGCCAGCCCCTAACTATGCCGATGCGGTATTGAGCTCGGTGGAGCCGCTGCAAGGTAAGCTGGTGGATGCCCTGGCACTGCGTCTATTCCGTATGACCGGAGCCAAGGTTGAAGCCGAGCAATTTGACCCATTGGCGGTGGATGAGCATTTGCGCATGGCCTTTGAGGTGCGCGACGATAGAAATACCTTGGTGGCGCGCGGCTATGATTTGGATGCGCTGAAGGCCCAGCTGGCGGATAAGGTCAGTAATACCCTGTCTCAGGTGGCTGATGAAGGCATTGAGCGCCAAGGGCTGACCGAATGGCAATTTGAGGCGCTGCCCGAGTCCTATGTGAAAAAACAGGGGCAATACGAGGTTAAAGCCTTTGTGGCTCTGGTAGATAAAAAAGACAGCACCGCCATTGAGCTGTTTGACTCGCCGACCAAGGCGCAGGCGGCTCATCAGCAGGGGTTACGTCGTATGGTGCTGTTGAACATTCCATCGCCGATAAAATACTTGCAGCAAAACCTGCCCAATAAAGCCTAGCTGGGCCTGTATTTTAATCCTTTTGGCAAGGTGCAGTTGCTGATTGATGACTGTATCGCCGCCGCCGTGGATAAACTATTGGCAAACTTCGGCGATATTCGAGACGCCGAGCAATTTAATGCCGCCAAGGAGCATATCCGCGGCGAGCTTGGCGATACTGTGGTTGCTATCGCCTTGCAGGTGGAGCAGGTGCTCAGTCGTGCCCATGGCATTCATAAGCGCATGCGCGGTAAGGTGGATCTCAGTATGATCACCGCCCATGGCGATATAAAAAACCAGCTTGAGAGCTTGATTTTTAAAGGCTTTGTCAGTCATCATGGCGCCGATAAAATGGCCGACCTGAGCCGTTATATGCAGGCCATTGAGCGCCGTTTGGAAAAACTGCCGGTGGATCCGAATCGTGATCGTCTCTGCACCCTGGAGCTGGATAAGGTCGCTGAGGCCTATAAAAAATGCCTGGCCAAGCACCCTAAAGGGGAGCCACAACCTGAGGCATTAACAGAAATATTTTGGATGCAGCAAGAGCTGCGCGTTTCTTTATTCGCGCAAACCTTGGGTACCCCTTATCCGGTGTCTGCCAAGCGGGTCCTTAATGTTATAAGTGAATACCTTAGTAAGACTTAAGCCGCAGTGAGCTTAATGTCTGCTGGGTTATAATTACAATTATGATAAGCGCATAGACAAGGACGGAGGTCGTGTTGCGTACACAGAATAAAGCCAGGTTGCTGGTTGTTGATGATGAGTATTTTAACTTTACCTTCTACACTCATGTATTAGGTGAGCAGTTTGAGTTGAAGTACGCAAAATCAGGTGAGCAGTGCTTAAAAGAAGCGCTTACTTTTCATCCCGATGCCATCATGCTGGATGTATGTATGCCCGGGCTGGATGGGTTCGACACCTGTCGTATACTGAAAAACACGCCAGAGACCAAAGACATCCCTATTTTAATGGTGTCTGGACTGGAGTCTGAGGCAGCTAAAAAACACGCCTTTGAGGTTGGTTGTGATGGGTTTTTTGTTAAACCTTTGGCGATGAATGAGCTAATGGAGCGCTTGCAGACACTGATTTAAAGAGCTTGAGGAGATCCTTATGCTTTATCATCAAGAGCAACGCAATTTCCGCCGCATGTTGGTGGATGCCCAGGCTACCGTTGAAGTCAATCAGGGCCAGGAGGTGTTTAGTCGCACGGCAATTTGCCACGATTTAAGCGCTTCCGGCATGCAGTTATTTCTCGATACTGCCGTCGATCCCGGCGCTACCATCAAGGTACGAATTCAATCTGCCACAGCCAGTGTGGCTCCCTTAAATGCCTTAACCCGTGTGGTGCGTTGCACCCGTGAAGACGACGGCCAATATAGTGTCGGCGTGCAGATGCTGGAAGTGAGCTAGCCGGAAACGATAGCAAAAGTGAGCGCCAAATGGCACTCACTCTTGGGTTGCAGAGGTGACTAGTAGACCTTACAAACAAGGCCTTTAAGGTAAAAGCCTTCCGGGTAGGGGCCGGAGATGGGGTGATCGGCAGCCTGATTTAAACGCTCGACAATTAGTAAATCACGGTGCGCATCCAGCGCCGCATCAGCCACCACTTTTTGGAATAAGTTCTGCTCCATCAAGCCCGAGCAGGAGAAGGTCAATAAGGTGCCGCCAGGCTTAAGCAATTGCATCGCCAGCATATTGATATCCTTATAGCCACGACAAGCGCCGGTAAGCTGGGCCTTAGACTCAGCAAACTTAGGCGGATCCATCACAATAGTGTCGAATTTACGCCCTTGCTCGCGGTATTCGCGCAGCAGCTTAAACACGTCCTGCTTAACAAAGTGCGCTTTACTCATGTCCAGCTGGTTGTGCTCAACATTGCGTTTGGCTATATCCAGGGCATTTTGTGATACATCAACATTGGTGACTTCCTTACAGCCGCCGCGCAGTGCATACAGGCCAAAGGTGCCGGTGTAACAGAAACAGTTAAGCACGTCCTTGTCTTTGACATAGCGCTCAAGGGCGGCGCGGCTGTCACGCTGATCCAGGTAAAAACCGGTTTTATGGCCACCGATAATGTCCACTTCGCAGGTGAGGCCGTTTTCTTCGATCAGTACCGGAGCAGATGGGGCTTCGCCAATTAATGGCCCCGTGGTCGGCGCCAGGCCTTCTTTTTTGCGCACATCCACATCTGAGCGCTCATAGACGGCGCAATCGGGGAAGATACGCTGCAAGGCGGCAACAATATCGCCCTTATGACGCTCGGCACCGGCACTAAGCAGCTGGCAAACCAGGTAGTTGGCGAACTTATCTATGGTGATACCAGGCAGGCCATCCGACTCGGCCGCACACAGGCGGTAACCGGTTAAGCCGCCTTCGGCTATGGTGTGTTGGCGCGCATCCAGGGCACGCAATAGGCGTTTGTGGAAAAACTCCACATCGATTTGCTCGTGCTCGTCAAAGCTCCATACGCGGGCTCGGATCTGTGATTCTGGGCTGTAAGCGGCGGTGGCAAGGAATTTACCCTGGCTGTCGTAGACGGTCACTGTATCGCCTAGGGCCAAATTGCCTTTCACTTTTTTGACTGCCTTGGAGAAAATCCAAGGGTGTTTGCGCTTAAGTGATTTTTCGCGCCCAGGTTGAAGATAAATTGCGCCGGCCATTGCAGCTCCTGATAGTAAATTGAGGCGCTATTCTAGGTAGTCGCAGGCCGATACTCAAATTTAATTTTGCCAATTAGCTATCAGTCCTTTATTGTCGGTTACAATGACCTGGGCGCTGATTTTATAATGCGCCTGAATAAGCCTATAACTAAGCCAAGCACAGAGCGAGAAACAGTGAATAATCAGGCCCTAATATTGCCCGAAGCAATGCAGCAATTAGAACAACAATGCCGAGAATTTATCCTTGATTGCGGCAGTGCCGATGCGGCCCATGATATCACCCATATCGAGCGCGTGGTGCAGGTGGCCAAACGCTTGTGTGTGCAAGAGCAGGCCGAAATGGCGGTGGTTTTACCGGCAGCCTGGCTGCATGATTGTGTGGCGGTAGCGAAAAACCATCCGGATCGTGCCAAGGCTTCTTTGCTGGCCGCCGATAAGGCGCTGACATTTTTGCATAGTATAGGCTACGAAACGCAATATTTAGAGGCCATTCATCATGCCATTGTTGCCCATAGTTTTAGCGCCAATGTCACCCCGCTGACGCTGGAAGCACAAATAGTGCAAGACGCTGACCGTATGGACGCCTTGGGCGCGGTGGGGATCAGCCGCTGTATGAAGGTGGGCGGTGCCATTTGCCGCGGCTTGTATCATCCTAACGATCCTTTTTGCCATGAGCGCGAGGCGGATGATGGCAAATACACGCTCGATCATTTCTTCGTTAAGTTACTGGGTTTAGCCAGCACCATGAACACTCACAGTGCTCGCATTGAAGCCGAGCATCGCACCGCCTATATGCAGGACTTTTTACGTCAACTCGGACACGAGATTGGGATGAGTTATGACTAAGGCACCATTACTACGAGGAGTACATCATTGTCACCTGCAGGTAAAAGACATGCAGCAGGCCCTGGTGTTTTATCGTAATGTGATGGGCTTTGAGATAGTCCCGGAGCTGGAATTTTGGTATCACCATCAGGACGATGGTCCACTTATGCTGCAAGATCAGGCAAAGACCATTTGCCTGGCATTGTTTGAAGGCAGCCGCAGCAGCAATGGTATTGCCTTTGCCGCCGATGCGCAGGCCTTTGTCCACTGGCTTCGCCACCTTGAAGGGCAGGACGTTAAGGTAACTTTGGCGGATCACCAGGTTTCACATTCACTTTATTTTCGCGACCCCAGTGCCAATATGCATGAGATCACCTGCTTTGAATATGAAGCGGTGCATAAATTGCTTTAACCTTGGCTTGGGGCGGCTAACCACTTTCTGCAAAAGCCTGATATCATTCACCCGAACGATTAGCTAACATTTTAGACAAGGCCTTATTGTGCTCCCAAATTTGGCACCCGATGTGCCGATGGACTATCAAATCACCTACAGCGGGAAACGCTCGACCGTCGCCATCATAGTCAAACGCCAACAACTTCTGGTTAAGGCGCCAACGGGCACCTGTGAGCGCTTTATCGCCGAGTTTGTCGCCAGTAAACGAGATTGGATCAGCAAACAACTAGATCGTCAGGGTGAACTGTACAGGCTTAAAAGTCGCCCCCTGGATGATGGAACCTTAAGTTTATTCGGTAGGTCTGTGCCTGTGGTGATCAAAGGTGCTAAGGCCAGCTCGGTGAGATTACAAGATAACAGCATTGAGCTGTGTATTAGCGCTCGAGTCCGACATCAGCAGGAGAAAGCCAAAGAGCTCTTACTGGCATTTATGGCCGAGGAGTTAGCGCGCTTTATTTATATGCGATTAGATTATTGGCAATCGCGCATGGGCGTAAAGGCTGTGGACATTAAGGTACGTGTATATAAACGCCGCTGGGGCAGTTGTGATCGTCGGCACAGGCTGACCTTTAATACTCTGCTGGCGGGGGCACCAACCTGGGTGATCGATTATGTTTTAGTGCATGAGCTGGCCCATATTCGATATATGGATCATGGTCCAAGGTTTTGGCGTTTGGTTAATCAACATTGTGCACAGACGCAAGAAGCTAAGGCCTGGTTACGAGAGCAGGGAACGAGTTTAGAATTGGCGTTTTAATACCAAGCGATGCCATGGTTAGGCTCGATGCGTTATAGCACGTTACCGATGAGCTAGGCTTTATTTACTGGAAACTAGTAAGAAAGAAGTGGTGGAGGGAGCTGGATTCGAACCAGCGAAGGCAGTGCCGTCAGATTTACAGTCTGATCCCTTTGGCCGCTCGGGAACCCCTCCACTAAAAATGGATGCGTGCTTATTAAACTTTAGAAAAGTGGTGGAGGGGGCTGGATTCGAACCAGCGAAGGCAATGCCGTCAGATTTACAGTCTGATCCCTTTGGCCGCTCGGGAACCCCTCCTAAGCAACGGCGGCGATAATAGCAAACTGAGCTTTCAAGTAAAGAAAAAAACTAAAGAAATACTAAATTATGCCGATAACCGCATAGATATAAGTCATCTTGTCGAAAGTTTATGCAAATCAAGGTTGTCGCTTTTTAAGATAAAATCACGATATGAAAGCACAGAAACAATTTGTCAGCGCATAACACGCCAACACAAACCATAAATACTGGGCACTGGGTCAGGTACGTCTATACTCATTAAGGCAGTATTAAAGGTAGTAAAACTCACCTGAGGATAGTGTTATGAACAAAACAAACGCTCTACTGCTGAGTGCTTCACTGGCCGCTTTGGCCGGCTCAGCCATTGCTGATGAAGATAAACAAGCCTTATTAGAGGATGCTTTGAGCGCCGCACCGCCGACGTTAAGAGATAAGGTAACAGTGATGGACTGGCAACAAAATGTGTTGCAAGAAGGCAGCAGTAATTACACCTGTTTTCCTACACCACCGAGCCTAAGCGGTACCGCACCCATGTGTATGGATGGGCCTTGGATGGAGTGGGCGGATGCCTGGACCAATAAAAAGCCGTTTCAGGCTAAAGCGGTAGGTATTTCCTATATGCTGGCTGGAGATGGTGGTGCCAGTAATACCGACCCTTATGCAGAAGGGGAGACGGAAGATAATCAATGGATCGTAGAAGGTCCACATTTGATGATTATTATGCCGGATAACGCTCTTTTGGATAGCTTACCCACAGATCCCTATGCAGGTGGTCCCTATGTTATGTGGAAGGGAACTCCCTATGCGCACATTATGGTGCCGGTTGGCCCAAGAGAATAAGTGCTCTTCTCAACGCCCACACAACCCCAGTGAGGGCGTTTTTTTATTCTAGCTTCCACAACACTTTTTAAATTTCTTTTCGCTGCCACAGGGACAGGAGTCATTGCGACTGAGTTTACGTTCTGTTGTGGGCATCAGGGTACCCGCGTCGTAAAGCCAATGACCATCTTGTTGGATAAAGGTCGAGCGCTCATGAATACAACACAGGCTATTGGCAAATAGATAATAGGCCTTAAATTCAACCTCGGCTGGATAGGCAGTGAGGTCGGTGTCGACTATCTCAAGTTTGGTGAATTTAGCCGCTTCGGCAAATTCGGCGACATCTTCTGCCTGGTTATTCTTGAGGGCTGCCGCCGAGCAAGTGGCAACTAAATACTCAATGGCCTGGGTGCAAAAGGCGCTGTAGCGCGATTTCATCAGAGTAAGGGCATCACCAGCTTGTTCACTCCCGCTGATAAAGCGGCCACAACAATCGGTATACTGTTTCTCAGACCCACAATAACACATACATGATCCCACAAAGGCAAAAGCCGCATTTTATACCAATTCACTTAAATAGCTAATCGCTCTGGCGGGGTAAATATCATGCTTACGGCGTTGTGATTTTTCTATGGAGAATAACTACATAAGAAAAATTTCGCCTTGTTAGCATATCATTTATCCAGCGCTATACCCGATCACATACTTAACAGAACTGGTATTAGCAAATTTGCATGGCTTGGGGCAGCGTGGTCTGAACGGCATCGGAATCCGCGTCAGCATCGGAGGCAAAGCAATATAATTGTGCCTTGGCCTGATGGGTATTGAGTTGCATGGCTTCAAGTTGCGCCAAGCTAACAATATCCGTCCAGGTAACAATGGCGGCGAAGCGACCGTTTTGCAGTGCACAATTAAGCATATATTCGCAATCAACAATGTGTTTGCGGCGGATCACCAAGAGCTTACTGGTGTCGATAGAGCAAGAATCTAGCAGGTCGCGGCTGGGGATATGATCCGGTGCAACCAGCAGGGTCCAACCATTACTGCTATTGTAGCGATGGATAATTTTCAGTAATTCAAAAGACGCCGAGATCTCATCTTCTGTATGCACCAGGTTAATGGCCGCCGGGTTTTCTTGCTGATAGCTTTTTACGTGTCGAACCGCTGCTGTATGTAACATAAATGCCTCGCTGGGGGTAAAGTAAACGATATACAGTGTTTTATACAGTATTTATATACAGTAGTTTATACAGTTGTTGGGTGCAAGCTTTTTTTTGCCTCTTTTTTAAACGGTATTTTTTAGCCGAGATTAAAAGTTTGCACGGAAATATGGGTTAAAGCGGCTATTTATGCGGTCATTTGTCCGTATTTGTGCTAGCATTGCCGGCTTGTTTATTAGCTCGAAAAAGACCAATGCTAGAGAGTGTTTTTAAGATCAAAGCGCATGGAAGCTCTGTGAAACGTGAGGTGATTGCCGGTATCACTACCTTTATCACCATGGTGTACATTGTTTTTGTTAACCCGGCGATGCTGGCGGAAGCGGGGATGGACCAAGGCGCGGCCTTTGTCGCTACCTGTATTGCCGCAGCAATTGGCTGTTTTATTATGGGTTTTTGGGCCAATTACCCGCTGGCCTTGGCGCCGGGAATGGGGCTGAACGCCTTTTTCACTTATGGTGTGGTGCTGGGCATGGGTTACACCTGGCAAGCGGCATTGGGCGCGGTCTTTATGTCGGGCAGTATCTTTTTACTGCTAAGCCTGTTTAAGGTGCGGGAATGGATTATCAACGCCATTCCCTTAGTGTTGAAAAGAGCCATCGCCACGGGTATAGGTGCATTTCTAGCCTTGATCGCCTTAAAAAATGCCGGCATTGTTGTTGCCAGCCCGGCGACCCTGGTGCAGATGGGCGATATCACCAGCAGTGGTCCGCTTTTGGCTATTTTGAGCTTCTTTATTATTGCCGCCTTGCTGTATCGCGATATCAAAAGCGGTGTTTTGATCAGTATTATGCTGGTTACCTTGGTGGCCCTTGGGTTGGACTTGGTTGAGTATCAGGGGGTTGTCTCGGCGCCGCCATCTATTATGCCGACCTTTATGCAACTGGATTTCGCCGGTGCCCTTGAGCTCTCTATGCTCAGTGTGGTCTTTGCATTCCTATTCGTTGACTTATTTGATACCTCGGGCACCTTGGTTGCGGTAACGCAAAAAGCGGGCCTGGCCGATGATGAAGGGCGTATGCCGCGCCTGGGTCGTGCATTGAGCGCCGACAGTAGCGCTACCATAGCCGGCTCCATGCTGGGCACCTCAACTACGACTTCTTATATTGAGTCGGTGGCCGGTGTTTCCGTCGGTGGACGCACGGGTTTAACCGCCGTTGTGGTGGGCCTGTGTTTCTTATTGATGATGTTCTTTGCGCCATTAGCCTCCATGGTGCCGGCCTATGCCACTGCGGGGGCGATTTTGTATGTTTCTATCTTGATGCTGCAAAACCTGAAACTGGTTGATTGGGACGATATGACAGACGCCATCCCTGTGGCCGTTGTATTACTAATGACGCCGCTGACCTTCTCGATTGCCCATGGTATTGCGCTAGGCTTTATCGCTTATACCGCGGTGAAGGTGGTTTGTAATAAGGCCAACGAGGTCAGTATCAGTGTCTGGATACTCAGTGCCTTATTTGTGCTCAAGTTTATCTTCCTGTCTTAATTAAGAAGGCCGCTGTTAAGCGGCTTTTTTCTTCCCTTGCGATAATGTACTCGCTGTTAACATGAGGGTGTTAGCGTAAGCACAGTGTGCGTAATGGTAAGACCTCTGGGGCTGACAGCTAAATCAACAGTACCGAGTGGCAATTAAATATGCTAGCCTAACCCTCCGCAATAGTTGGCTCATTTTGACGTTTACCGATTCGTCGTTTGGCTGTCTAAATTGACATACGCGTTGCGGCGCCCAGCGCTGCCCCTTGTGGCCGCTGCTTGTGTTTGTTTTTAAGTAAAATAATAAAAGAAAGTAAATATCATGAAATTACAGCAGCTAAAGTACATAGTTGAGGTGCTTAATCATAACCTCAATGTGTCCGCCACCGCAGAGAGTCTTTATACCTCCCAGCCGGGGATTTCTAAGCAAGTTCGTATGCTTGAAGACGAGCTCGGTGTGCAGATATTTGGCCGCAGTGGTAAGCATTTGACCCATGTTACCAGCGCCGGTAACGACATTATTAATATTGCTCGAGAAATTCTTTCTAAGGTTGAGGGCATTAAAGCCGTGGCCAATGAGCATACCTTGCCGGATCAGGGTAAACTCAATATTGCCACCACCCATACTCAAGCCCGTTATGCCTTACCTGGTGTGATCCAGGGCTTTATGAAAAAGTATCCGGCGGTGTCCTTGCATATGCATCAGGGCACGCCACAGCAAATCTCTGACGCCGCCGCCCGCGGTGATGCGGATTTTGCCATTGCCACCGAGGCATTGCATTTGTATTCGGATCTAGTGATGCTGCCTTGTTATCACTGGAATCGCAGTATTGTCGTGGCTAAGGATCACCCCTTGGCGAAAAAGGCCCATAGCCTCACCATAGCCGATATTGCCCAATATCCACTTATCACCTATGTCTTTGGTTTCACCGGTCGCTCCGAGCTGGACAAGGCCTTTAACGCCCATGGTCACGAGCCGCATATCGTCTTTACCGCCACCGATGCGGATGTGATTAAAACCCTATGTGCGTTTAGGATTGGGAGTGGGTGTGGTTGCCTCTATGGCCATAGATCAGGTGAGCGACACAGATCTGGTCTGTATCGATGCCAGTCATTTGTTTGAAGCCAGCACCACTAAGATTGGCTTTAGAAAGGGCACCTTCCTGCGCGGCTATATGTACGACTTTATCGAGCGTTTTGCCCCGCATCTGACTAAAGACAGAGTAGAAAAAGCCTGTTTGTTGCGCAACCAGGACGATGTGGATGCCATGTTTGCCAATATTGAGCTGCCGGTACGCTAAGCGCTGGCGCTTTTGAGCGTATTAAAAAAGGCGACCTAGGTCGCCTTTTTTATTTGTAACTCGAAGCCGAGTTAACACTCAATAATATTAACCGCAAGACCACCACGGGCGGTTTCCTTGTACTTGGTTTTCATATCATTGCCCGTATCCCACATGGTCTTAATCACCTTGTCCAGGGACACTTTTTGCTCGCCGCTGCCACGCATGGCCAGACGAGAGGCATTAATGGCTTTCACCGCGCCCATGGCGTTACGCTCGATACAAGGTACCTGCACCAGACCACCAACCGGATCGCAGGTTAGGCCCAGGTTGTGTTCCATGCCGATTTCCGCAGCATTCTCAACTTGAGTGGCATTGCCACCCATGATTTCGGTGAGCGCACCGGCGGCCATGGAGCAGGCCACGCCCACTTCGCCCTGACAGCCTACTTCGGCGCCGGAGATAGAAGCGTTTTTCTTATACAGGATGCCAATAGCCGCTGCGGTGAGCAGGTAACGGGTGGCGATTTCCTTATCCACTTCCTTGATAAAGGTGTGGTAGTACATAAGCACCGCAGGCAAAATACCCGCCGCACCATTGGTCGGCGCCGTTACTACGCGGCCGCCGGCGGCATTTTCTTCATTCACCGCCAAGGCGAATAAATCAACCCAGTCCATGGCGCGCAGTGGGTCGTTATTGCTCTCAACATTGAGCTTTAAATACAGGCTTGGGGCGCGACGGCGTACCTTAAGGCCACCGGGTAAAATACCTTCCGTGCGTATGCCGCGCTCGGTACAGGCTTTCATTACTTCCCAGATATGGAAGAGTTCATCGCGAATATCGCTCTCGCTGCGCAGCGTTTTTTCATTGGCCATCATTAGGCTGGAGACGCTTAGCCCTGACTCTTTACACAGCTCTAAAAGCTCCTGGGCGCTATCAAAGAGGTAGGGCGCCGGATTTTGCTCGCGAATATCCAGTGCCGCCTGTTTTTCTTTATCGAAATCTTCATCGCTGACGATAAAGCCGCCGCCGATGGAGTAGTACACCTGGGAGGCGATAATCTCTTTGTCTTTAAAGGCTATCAGCTCCATGGCATTAGAATGCTTGGGCAAGGTTTTACGGCGATGGAAGACAATCGCGCCTTGCTTGGGAAATTTGACCTGATGCTTTTTGTCGAGGTGAATGACTTGCTCTTGCTCGATTTTGTCTAGGATATCCGGTACCGCATCGGCATCAACGGTTTCAGGATCATAGCCGGCTAATCCTAAGATCACCGCCTTACCCGAGCCGTGGCCGACCCCCGTTTGGCCTAACGAGCCAAACAGCTCGGCTTTAACTTCGGTAACATCCTTAAGCTTACCTTGCTGCTCAAGAGCTTGGACAAACAGTCGCGAGGCACGCATAGGGCCTACTGTGTGCGACGAGGAGGGTCCAATACCAATGCTGAACATATCGAATGCACTGATCATATAACCTATTACTCACATAACCTTTGAACGGTCGGCCATGATAACGTTAAATAATTATAGATGTAATCCCGGGAACTGATTTTCTTTGCGGTGTTTTTTAGCTGTTCAGGCCAAGCTGTTGAATGAATTGGTTGATGATGCGCTCGGTAGCGCCCCATAGCACTCCGTAGGGCGTGTTCAGTAAAGGAAATTCTAAGGGGGAACCGCTGCGCTCAACGCGAAGAGGGTACCAGTTTTGGCGCTCAACCAGGGTTGAAAAGGGCATAAAAAATGCGGCATCCACTTCATTGCGATCCAGTTGCCAATGGGCACCGGGGTGCAGATAGGCCAGATAGGGGGTAATGACCATGCCGCCGAGGGTTTCAATATCCCCGAGGTGACCGATAATATCCACCTCGCGGGCGTCAATATTGAGTTCTTCATGCAGCTCGCGCAGCGCCGTGTGCCTGAGACTGGCGTCCTGGCGCTCCTGCTTGCCGCCGGGAAAACATAATTGACTGGGGTGACTGCGTAAATGGCGAGGGCGTTTACACAGCAGGACCTGAGCGCCCTGGGGCGAGTCGCTAAGCAGCATAACCACAGCGCTGCGCCGTTTTGGGTGGCGCTTAGGCTGCGGAACTGTAACCTGCGAGAGGTTAAAGCGGCTGATCAACTGGGCACAGGTACTGGCTGGCAAAAGGCGATACTCACTCTAATACGGGTAAGATTTTATTTACCTTATGGTAGGTTTCCTGGTATTCCAAATCAACATTTGAGTCCGCGACTATGCCGCCGCCGGCCCAGCAGTAGAGCTTATTTTCGTTCGCAACCAAGGTGCGAATGGTAATGCTGGTGTCCATATCGCCGCAGGCGCTGAGATAACCGATAGAGCCGCAATAGGCGCTGCGTCTGTGTGGCTCCAGCTCTTCGATGATCTCCATGGCGCGGATTTTCGGCGCTCCGGTGATCGAGCCTCCTGGAAAAGCGGCGCGCAGCTGATCTATGGCGGTTTTACCTTCCGCCAGTTGGGATTGCACCGTGCTGACCAAATGATGCACCGCCGGGAAGCTCTCGATAGCAAACAGCGAGGGTACGGTGACGCTGCCGGGCTTGGCTACTTTACCTAAATCGTTGCGCAGCAAATCCACTATCATGACGTTCTCGGCGCGATCCTTTGGCGAGCTCGCAAGTTGCTCGGCCAGCGCCTTGTCTTCTTGCGCATCCTTACTGCGCGGCAGTGTGCCCTTGATGGGCTTGGTTTCCACTTGCTTGCCTTTTACCTCGATAAAGCGCTCCGGCGAGATGGACAAAATGGCGCCTTGGGTTAGGCGAATAAAAGCGGAAAAGGGCGCTCTGTTATGCTCGCGCAGACGCTGATAGGCTTGCCATTCACAGCCCTGGTACTGGGCGCAGAAGCGCTGTGCCAGGTTGATTTGGTAACAATCGCCGCTGCGCAAATAGTCCTGAATTTTGGCAAATTGCTGCGCATAAAACGCATAACTCATATTCGATTGCCACTTTGAGCTCAGGGCAAAGTCACCGGCCTTGGGGGCCTTTTCAAGCTGGTTGAGGTATTTTTGTAATCCGGCTTCGGCGTCGATACTAGGCTGCGCCAGGTAATACCATTGCTTGGCGGTCTTATCAAAAATCAGCGCATCGAGATACAAACCAATTTGCATCTCGGGCAGGTGAATATCTTTTTCGGCGGTTTCGGGCAGTCGCTCCAATAAGCGACCCAGATCATAGCCAAAATAGCCAAGCCAACCGCCGTTAAAGGGCAGGCCATAAGGGGCTCTGTCCGGGCATAGTGTGCCGAGCTCGGCCTGCATTTGCACAAAAACGTCTTGTTCTAGGGGCTGGTTGTCCAACATAGCCTTGCCATCTTCAACACTGAGCCACTTGGTAGGCGCAAAGGCGATGATGTCATAGCGACTATTGACATGGCTATCGCTTGCCGAGTCGAGGAAAATAGCCCCCGGCAAATGGTGAAAATGGGTAAAAACATCACAGGGTTGTGCCTGTATTGGCGCCTTGATGCAGTGCAATTGCGATTTTGTCATTATCTTCAACTCGAAGAGCTAGCCCGAAACGGGCTGGGAGGGTATCATAAGTTACACTTTTTCAGAAGTCGCGGTCTCTCACCGTGCGCACGTCACCGAGTTGTCGTGCCTGCCATTGCTTGTTAATGGCACCACGACCCAGTATGAAGGAAGATTTATGAGCACTATTCGTCAGCAAGACTTCATCGACAGCATTGCCGATGCGTTGCAGTACATTTCGTTTTATCACCCATTGGATTTTGTTCAGGCGCTTGAAAAAGCATATAACAAAGAGCAAAACAAAGCGGCAAAAGATGCCATTGCACAAATCCTAATTAACTCTCGTATGTCTGCTGAAGGCAAACGTCCACTGTGTCAGGATACGGGTATCGTGACCTGTTTCGTAAAAGTGGGTATGGACGTGAAGTGGGATAAAACGGACATGACGGTGCAGCAAATGGTTGACGAAGGTACCCGTCGCGCTTACCTAAATCCGGATAATCCACTGCGTGCCTCTATCGTTGCCGATCCTGCTGGTTCACGTAAGAACACCAAGGACAATACGCCATCTGTTGTGCACATCGACCTGGTACCAGGTGGTGAAGTGGAAGTGATGATCGCTGCTAAGGGTGGCGGCTCTGAAAACAAAACCAAGATGGTCATGCTTAACCCGTCTGACGATGTCGCCGAGTGGGTTGAAAAAACCTTACCAACCATGGGCGCAGGCTGGTGTCCGCCGGGCATGCTGGGTATAGGTATCGGCGGTACCGCAGAAAAAGCCGCGGTACTGGCAAAAGAATCTCTTATGGATCCGGTTGATATTCACGAGCTAATGGAGCGTGGCGCCGAAACTACAGAAGAAAAACTGCGTCTGGAAATCTTTGAGCGTGCCAACAAAACAGGTATTGGCGCACAAGGTCTGGGCGGTTTAACCACGGTTGTTGATATCAAGGTTAAAACCGCGCCAACGCACGCGGCCTCTAAGCCGGTGGTGATGATCCCTAACTGTGCGGCGACCCGTCACGTACACTTCACGCTAGATGGCAGCGGTCCGGCCGACCTTAAAGCGCCAAAGCTTGAAGACTGGCCAGAAGTGACTTGGGAAGTGGGTGCAGACACGCGTCGCGTAAACCTTGATACCCTGACCAAAGAAGATATCAAAGAGTGGAAGATGGGTGAGACCGTGCTACTAAGCGGTAAAATCCTCACAGGTCGTGATGCTGCGCACAAACGCCTGCAAGGCATGATCGAAAGCGGTGAAGGCATGCCAGAGGGTGTGGATTTCACCAACAAGTTTATCTACTACGTGGGCCCGGTTGATGCCGTCGGCGACGAAGTGGTAGGCCCAGCAGGCCCAACAACTTCAACGCGTATGGATAAATTCACCGACCTGATGCTGGAGAAAACCGGCCTTATCGGCATGATAGGTAAAGCAGAGCGTGGCCCGGCAACCGTTGAGTCAATCAAAGAAAACAAAGCGGTTTACCTGATGGCCGTCGGCGGCGCCGCTTACCTGGTTGCTAAAGCAATCAAGAAAGCCCGCGTGGTGGCGTTCGAAGACCTGGGTATGGAAGCCATCTACGAATTTGAAGTGGAAGACATGCCTGTAACCGTAGCGGTAGACAGCGAAGGTGCCAATGCGCACACTCAAGGTCCAGCTATTTGGAAAGCAAAAATCGAAGAATTGGACGGCGCTTTAAAGTAATGTCTAAACCTTAGAAAAAGAGCGCTTTTGCGCTCTTTTTTATGGAGTAAAATAATGATAACAACAACTCGTATCGCCGCCGCATTGGCGCTAAGTGGTCTCAGTCTCAGTGTTTTCAGTCAAAGTGCTCAGGCCGATGTACTGACGGTAGATAAACTTAATAACCTAAACAAAATTCACAGCGTGGCGCTGTCACCCGATGGTAATACCCTGATCTACGCCATTAAAACGCCTGAGGGTAGTGAGCTTTACGCCCAGGCGCTAAACGCAATTGGTGCGATGGCCTCGTCGCTGCAAGCGCAACCGCCACAAGTAAAGCAATTAACCTACAGCGCCGGCACCGAGTCGGACGTCAGCTTTAGTGCCGACGGTAAGGGCATCTATTTTCTATCGTCGCGCTCCGGCTCACAGCAGCTTTGGTATTTGCCATTAGCCGGCGGTGAAGCCAAGCCTATCACCCAATTCCCGCTGGATATCGAAGGCTATCGTTTGAGCGCTGATAACCGCTCCTTGGTGGTGACGTTTGATGTGTATCCCGAATGTGACACGCTTGCCTGCTCACTCGACAAAGAGAAGCAACAGCAGAGTGTTGCCCATAATGCACAGGTTTACGATAGCCTGATGGTGCGTCATTGGGATCACTGGAATGATGATAAGGTCAGACATTTGTTTGTTGCCAGCATGGGCAAGGAGATCATTAAAGATGCCAAAGACCTGACGCCGCAATGGCAAACTGATGTGCCGGCCAAACCATTTTCCGGCATGGAAGAAGTAGCCATTAGTCCGGATGGGCAAAAGGTGGTGTTTAGCGCCAAGGTGAAGGCCAAGGACAATGCCTGGAGCACCAACTTTGACTTGTTCGAAGTAGCCATTGAAGGCGGTGCGGTGCGTAACCTGACCGAGGAAAATAAAGCCTGGGACTCAAGCCCGCAGTTTTCCAGTGATGGTCGTTATCTTGCCTATAAGGCCATGAGTAAACCCGGCTTTGAAGCGGATAAGTTTACCCTGCAATTGATTGACCTGCGCACTGGTGAGCGCCAGTCCATGGCACAGCAGTGGGACAGAAGCGTCGAGGGCTTTAGCTTTGGTCCTAATGGCCGTGCAATCTATGCCACCGCCAAAGATTTAGGACAAACCAGCTTATTTGAAATCAGCACCGCCTTTGGCGATGTGCGCAGCCTGTTCTCCGACGGTTACGTCGGCGATGTGCAGGTGCAGGGTCAGCAGATCATCTTCTCCCGCCACGCCCTTAATTCTCCCAAAGAGCTGTATCGTATTAATCGCGATGGTGCCGGATTGAGTCAACTGACTCAGGTGAATAAAGCCAACCTAGAAACCCTGCAACTGGGTGAGACGGAGCAATTTTCGTTTACCGGCGCCAACGATGAGCAGGTGTATGGTTATTTGGTTAAACCGGCCTTATTCGACCCGCAGCAACGTTACCCGCTGGCGTTTTTAGTGCACGGCGGCCCGCAGGGTTCATTCGGCAATATGTTCCATAGCCGTTGGAATGCGCAGTTGTGGGCGGCACAAGGTTATGGCGTGGTGATGATAGATTTCCATGGCTCGGTGGGCTACGGCCAGGAATTCACCAACTCTATCTCCCGGGATTGGGGCGGTAAGCCGCTTGAGGACTTACAAAAAGGTCTGGCCTATGTGAAGAGCAACTATAAGTGGCTTGATACCGATAACGGTTGTGCGCTCGGCGCCTCTTACGGCGGTTATATGATGAACTGGATAGCAGGCAACTGGCCGACCGGCTTTAACTGCCTGGTAAACCACGCCGGTTTGTTCGATATGCCGAGTTTCCACCAAAGCACCGAAGAGCTGTGGTTTGCTGAGCATGAAATGGGCGGGCCATTTTGGGCTAAAGACGCGGACTATAAGCGTTATAACCCGGCCAACTTTGTTGAAAACTGGCAAACTCCTATGCTGGTGATTCAGGGCCTGAAGGACTATCGTGTGCCTTATGCGCAAAGCCTGGGTGCCTTTACTACCTTGCAGCGCAAGGGCATCGACTCACGCCTGGTGGTTTACCCGGATGAAAACCATTGGATCCGCAATCCGGATAATCTTAAACACTGGTATGAGCAAGTATTTACCTGGATGGCGAAATACACTCAGTAATATCATCAAGTCTGACCAGTAAACTTGGGCTGGCGCTTTTTCGGCGCCAGCTCCCGCCACCTCGGGGTTAGACAATTCCCCAATGCGTATTAAAATATTTACATCATTATTGCCGTTGACGTAAACGTCACTACCTAAGGGGTAGATGTTATTACTAAGCTGGCTGAAGTGGTTCCAAAATTTGCTTTTTGGTATTTAGCTGCATATTTTTTTCAAATAATTAAGGTAAGTGGGAAGCAATATTTGCATTGTTAACCAGTCGAGACTTTATCATCTCATTGAGTGGTAAGAGACGTGACTTAGTGATAGAGTCAGCGGCAATTTCAGCGCACCCGTATCTCGGGTATAAAGTTCGGAGAATAATAGTGGCTGTTTTTAATCAAGTTGACTTCGATAACCACGAGCAGGTGGTATTTTGTAGCGATAAAGAATCAGGCCTTAAGGCAATTATCGCAGTTCACAACACCAAGCTAGGTCCAGCGGTAGGCGGTTGTCGTCTGTGGAACTACGCCAGTGATGAAGACGCAGTAACAGACGTTCTGCGCCTGTCTAAGGGTATGACTTACAAAAACGCGGTAGCGCGTTTACCGTTCGGCGGTGGTAAGTCGGTGATCATAGGTGATGCGAAAACGATTAAATCGGAAGCTTTGTTCCGTGCCTTTGGTAAGCAACTAGAGCGTATGGGTGGTAGCTACTACTCGGCCGAAGACGTAAACATCACCACAGGTGATGTGATGGTTATGCACAAAGAGACCAACTATGTAATGGGTCTTGAAGGTAAAAGTGGTAACCCTTCGCCTTTCACCGCGCTAGGTACATTCCTAGGTATTAAAGCAGCGTATCAGCACAAGCACGGTCACCAAAACCTTGAGGGCGTCAAGGTGGCAGTACAAGGTTTGGGCGCGGTTGCTTACGACCTATGTAAACACCTGCACAATGCCGGTGCTGAGCTATTCGTAACGGACATCAATGAAGAGTCGGTTGCCCGTGTTGTTAATGCGTTCAATGCGACTGCCGTGGGCATCGATGAAATCTATGACCTGGATGTAGACGTATACGCACCTTGTGCCCTGGGCGCAACGGTAAACGACAATACCATTCCACGCCTTAAGGCTGGCATCATTGCCGGTTGTGCAAACAACCAGCTAGCCGAGTCTCGTCACGGTGAAATTCTGCGTGAGAAGGGCGTTCTTTACGCACCGGATTACGTGATCAACGCTGGTGGTATCATCAACGTATACTACGAGACGAAAGAAGAAGGTTACAGCGCAGAAGCGGCTACCAAGCACGTTGAGGGCATTTACGATACCCTGATCGAAATCTTCCAACGTTCAGACGTTGAACAGGTTTCTACGCACGTGGTTGCTGACGAACTGGCTGAAGAAATTATTGCCAACGGGCTTTAATCTTTTCTTATGCCAATTCTGTTAAGTATGTGATCAGATATAGCGCTGGATAAATGATGTGATAACAAGGCGGAACTTTTCTTATGTAGTTATTCTCCATAGAAAAATTCCAACGCAGTTAGCACGATATTTAGCCCGCTAGAATGATTAGCTATTTAAGTGAATTGGTATTACTTGCGCGTAATAGATTGCGCCGCAATGATGAATAAGGCATGCTCCAGAGCGTGCCTTTTTTATACGTAATTACCTTATGTCAACATCTTACACTCATGTCGATTTAGATAACTGGGAAAGGCAGCAGCACTTTTCCTTTTTTAAAGATTTCCAACAACCTTACTTTAATGTGTGCGTCAGCCTCAGGGCCGAACCCTTGTACGATTATTGTCGTGTTCAGCAAAAGTCTTTTTTCTTAGCCTATCTTTATTTAGCACATATTAGCGCCGCCGAATATTGGCCCATGGGTCTGCGCATTGTCGATGGCCGTCCGGTGCATTGTGCCAACCCCAGTATCAGCGTGGTGCAATTGGCGGACGATGACACCTTCCGTTTTAGTTATTTGCCTTCGGTGCAAGGTTTTAGCGAGTATTGTCAGCAGCACGCTCAGGCCAAGACCCGAGCCTTACAACAGCCCTTGTTTAGTGAAGGCTTTGCCGAAAGTGAAGGGCGCTGTGATTTAATTCATGTGTCCGTGCTGCCTTGGCTTAACTTTTCCGCCTTTTCTCATGCCACCCATGAGGGTAATGCCAGCGGTGTGCCTAAGCTGGTATTTGGCCAATATGATAAGGGCACCGGCAGCATGACCTTATCTTTAGATGTGCACCATGCGCTGATGGATGGCCTGCATAGCGGCCAGTTTATTGGACAATTACAGCAAAAATTTCGCGATCCGCAGCGCTACCTAACCGGCTAGTTAACAGTTAAGCCATGAAAAATGTGAAGGTGGACGCTAAATGATCAGGTAATCCTTTGTAATTACGCCACAAGCGTGTAAAGTGATACGTTCATCTTATGTTAATGTTGCCTCAAACCAAGAATTAAGAATTCAAATAGGCTAGGTGCGCTTTACTTTTATTTCCATGACGTTAATTTTCAGCATATTTACTTTTGTATTTTTGACTCTTGCTGCGTCTTTACAGGCAGTTGAGCAGATCCCTACGAGCTCCCCCGGCTCTGAAGTTGCCCCTGTGTTTGCTAATGCGGCTGTTAACGTCCCTGAAAATGTCCCCCTGAGTCATTATTTTGCTGAAACCTGGGATACCCGTGATGGCCTCCCTCACAACAGTATTAATGCCCTAGCACAGACTCCTGATGGCTATATTTGGGCTGGTACCTGGGAAGGGGTGGCGCGCTTTAATGGCCGTAAATTCACCTTGTTTACTCGCGGTGAGGAAACGGGTTTACCCGATTCCGGGATACGCAGCCTGAGCCTGGATAGTCAAACTCATGAGTTGTATGTAGCCGGCTCTCGCGGCGGTGTGAGCAGCGTCAAGGGCAACTTTTGGCAGGCCTTGCCAGCTGCAGCCTATATGATCAACTTTGCGCTGCGTGTAAGCGATGGCGCATTATGGCTGGCGCTTGAAGACGGAGGCGTAGTGCGTCGCTATCAAGGGCAAGATCTGCATTTTCTCACCGGAGCCAGCACTTACCATGTTCTCGAGCAGGGCGATAAGGTGTGGGTGGCCAGCAGTGATGGCTTATATGTTTATCAAAACGGGCAAATGCAGCGCCCTGAAACGACTAACAATGCCCTCAATGGCATGACTTATAAGCTGGCGCTGGATCATAACCAGCGCTTGCTTGTCGGTGCTGAGCAGGGCATTTGGCGTGAGGAGAACAGAGGCTTCAAGTTGCTGGATAAAGCGCTTAAGCATGAGTCTGTGTCGGCGGTGATGGTCGATTACCGTGGCGATATTTGGTTTGGCACCATTAACCACGGTTTGTTTCGCTACAGTGAGTTTGGCCTAGAAAAACTCGATGCCAATGTTGGCCTGCCGAGCAACCGTATTCTTTCTTTATTAGAAGACCAGGAACGCAGTATCTGGATTGGCACCAATGCCGGACTATTTCGCCTGCGTCAGGCTCCTTTTACCACTCTAAGCCACTCGCGGGGGCTCTCCGGCGATTATGTAAGAACCCTGTTAAGTCATAGCGACGGATACCTGTATCTTGGCACCAGCAATGGTTTAAATCGCTATCAAAATGGCCGAGCCACGCCCCTGGGGCAGCGCCCTGGCGCGCCCATTTCGGTATTAAGTCTGACCTCGGCCAGTGACGGCGGTATTTATGTCGGCACCTATACCGACGGCCTGATGTATTTCGATGGGCGGAAGTTAACCAGCTATTTAAACCGTGATACCGGCTTGCCCAGCAATGAAGTGCGCGCCGTTTTGGAGCAGGATGACGGTGGTGTTTGGATAGGCACCGCAGGGGGGTTAGTGCACCGAGATAGGCACGGGCAGTTGCAGTTCTTTACCGATGAGGACGGTTTGCCGGGCAACTTTATTATGGCCTTAAGCGAAGATTATAAGGGGCGTATTTGGGTTGGTACTGGGGTTGGCTTGGGCTACTTCGAGCAGGGCCAGTTTTATCGATTGTCGTTAGATGAGCAATTCGATACAGAGTATGCCTTTGGCTTTCTAATGGAGCCTGGGCAGGTATGGATGGCCACTGACCGCGGCCTGGTACGCTATAACGGCGAGACCGGACAATTGCAGAAGGTGGGCAAGGAGCAAGGCTTACCCGTTGATAAACTGTTTGCCGTGGTGGTGGACGAATTCGATTACTTCTGGCTTAGCAGTAACCGAGGCGTTATGCGCGTTAGCCGTGCAAGTATCATCGCCAGTATGGAGCAGCCCGCGCGGCAAATGGAATACACCTTGTTTGATCAGGGGGATGGCATGCTGAGCTCGCAAGCCAATGGCGGTTCTCAGTATCCGGCTATTTTGCATAACGACAATAATGTCTGGGTAGCCACTGCGCGTGGCGCCGTCATGGTGGACCCCAATAAACTCACCCGTATGGCTAATATGGCGTTGCCAGTGAGCATAGAGGCGGTGCAGTTCGATAGCCATCCGCAACAGGCCTATCAAAATACCGTGGTTGATGTGCCCCCGGAGCATAACCGTATTTCTTTTACCTATGCGGGACTCGGTTATGTGATGACCGAGCGTATTGAATATCAAACCCGGTTATTGGGCTACGAGCAACACTGGGTTGACCGTGGCAACCTGCATATTACCGAATACACTAACTTGCCACCGGGAAGTTATCGCTTCGAGGTGCGCGCCCGATATCCTTATGGCATCTGGCAAGCAAGCGGTGCTGCGGTAGAGATTAAAGTAGCGCCCAAGGTCTGGCAAACTTTAGGCTTTAAGATATTTGTTGTGGCGCTCTTGTTATTGCTCTTGCTGCTTGTTTATCGACTGCGTTTTTATCACCTTAAACGCTCCGAAGCGAGATTGAAAAAGCGGGTGAAGGAGCAAACTCAGGTGCTGGCGAAGCAAGCGCAGGCCTTTGAGCATCAGGCCACTCACGACCAGCTGACCGGCATTGCTAACCGCCGTGCCTTCGACCAGTGGTTAGTGGTGCATTTTGTCCAAGCGCAACGTGACGGGCAGCCGCTGAGCCTGCTGTTATTAGACATAGATCACTTTAAGCAAATTAACGATCATTATTCGCACCTGGTTGGTGATCAGGTCATTGCCACCGTGGTGCAGATTATCGCCCGCTGTTTACCGCCACAAGCGCTGTTTGCGCGCTGGGGCGGTGAAGAGTTCACCATCTTATTCCCAGGCCTTGATGAGGATGGGGCGCTGTGCTGGGCACAACGCATTCGCCATCAGATAGCCAGTTATGATTACTCGGTGCTGGCCCGCGGTCTGCAGGTCAGTGTCAGTATTGGCGCCGCCGATATCGACTGCGCGGTCAATGCCGATAGATTGTTATCACACGCCGATAAAGCCTTGTATCTGGCCAAAGAGCAAGGACGCAATCGCTGCCTGGGGCACCGCAGGGATTACCTCTTGTGCGAAGAGCTGCCTTAAACCAATTCACTTAAATAGCTAGGGTCTGCTTATCTTTGCGGTTAGATTCATCCATGAAGCTTGGTTACATCGCGCATCCATGCGCTTACCTCGCTAAGCTGCGAAGCATTGCTTCGGTCTGCTCGCCTATGCAGAATAACTACATAAGAAAAATTCCGCCTTGTTAGCACATCATTTATCCAGCGCTATATCTGATCACATACTCAACAGAATTGGTATTAGCGAATATCTACCACCTTACTGGCTTTTTTATAACGAATTTGCAGACCGCTCCAACTGGGTAACTCCCAGCGTTTGGGGGGGTCTTTGCGCTCACCGCTGTGATAATGGGCTATGACCCGCTTGGCCTTAAATAAATACTCAATATCTAGAGTCATCCCCGGCAACACCAGTTGCAGCGGAAAACGCTCCATAAACTCCTTGCTCTGCCAGGGTTCAAGCCCTTGGTAATATAGATCTTCCGCCTCAATAAGCATTAAATCTTCCTGGCTTTGAATTCCTAATTCAACAAGTCTGGCTCGTAAATGCTCGCCAGCGGTGGCAAGGCCTTGCTCCTGCTGGTGATAAAGCAGATAGAGATTATGGTAGGCAAGGGCGTCGCTCACCTGCTGAGCAACCCCGGGAAATAAGGTGCCATCTAATATCAGCTCGGTTAGCGCAGGTAGTAGCTGCTCATCGTCTACCCGGGTATCCATGCTAGTAAGGGTAACTTGGGCGTAGCTGTATGTCAGGGTGGCTCTTATTTCACCCGCCAGTCCCTCGTCCGTATTTACCTCATCAGGATGCCAGTAATAGTTGCTGAGTCTTGGTGTGGTCGGGGCAAATTCCAACACCTGCTTTAAGGTCAAAGGCGCGCATAAGGTTGCCAAAGTATCGGCGTGTTTTTTGCCTTTGCCCGCCAGTGCAAAGGTGGCCAGGACCAGAGCAGCTTCTTGTTCCTCGGTTAACAAGGAGTTTTTTGCCGGGCGAATTTCCAGTTCGCCATTGCCAAAGCCGCCGCGGCGGTTATCTCGGCGCACAAAAATACAATCCGGGCGCGCCCTGGCTATGGCTTGTATCAGCGCCTGATAATCGAAACGGGCGCAGCGTTCAATCTCGGGCAATTGATAGGCCGAGCGTAAATAATTGCTGTAGGTTTGTGCTTCAGTCAGAGCCGTCTCTTCTATGTGCAGGTGCTCATTGCACTGACCGCGCAGCGCGGCAATGCACAGGGCGATATCACTGTGTTTAAGGTGCTCACCCAAGGCCTTGGCTAACTCGGCAAGTGTGTCTTGGTTTGGCAGCGAATAAAGCTGCGCCGGTGTGGCGATAACCGCAGCCAAGTCTATCATGGCCTGGCGCAAGGTGGAGCTGGGCATTTTTTCTATCAGGTAACCTAGCTCTGCATCCACGGGCAGGGGATAAATGCGTCGCCCCAACTCGGTGGCCAGGCCTTGGGCATCAATGGCATCGAGCTTGCTCAAGGTCTGTTTTGCCCGAGTCAGACTGGAAGGTGCCGGCGGCGTCAGCAGTTCAAGATTATCTATGGCGATACCAGCACAGGCGCTGGCCAAAACCAACTCATCCAGGGCTTCGCGCTCTATCTCTACCGGCGTCTGTGCCAATAGCGGTGCATGCTCACCAAAAAGCGCGATATAAAGACCCGGTGCGGTGCGCCCACACCGCCCCTTACGCTGTAGCTGTGAGTCTCTGGCTATGGCATCGAGCCCAAGCACGGTTTTGCCTTTGCGCAGATGGGTACGCCGTTCAAGGCCGGAGTCTATCACACACTCTATTCCCGGTACCGTCAGTGAGGTTTCGGCAACGTTAGTGGCGAATATAATGCGGCGCTGCATGCCTTCTAGCATGGCACAGCGTTGCTCGCTCACTGGGCTGGCACCATGCAGGGCAATGCCCTCGGCGGGCAGGTCGCGACAGGCACTGAGGCAGCTGTTAATTTCCGCGCGGCCGGGTAAGAATACCAGGATATCTTTGTTGCTGTGCTCTAACGCATAAGCGCAGGCCTGGCGCACCCGTGGGGCCAAGTCAAAACGCGAGGGCATACTTTGGCTGTTGTCAGCCAGATATTCACAGTCTATTGGGAAAATTCGGCCTTCACTGTGCAGGGTTTTGGCGCCTAAATAGCCGGCCAATCGATCATCATTGAGGGTGGCCGAGGTGACGATTAGGCGATGGCTGTTATGCTGCTTTAGCAGTGCCAATAACAGATCTGTATCCCAGCGACGCTCGTGGAATTCGTCCAGCATCACCACATCATAATCGCTTAGTTTATTTTCGAAAAACCAGCGCAAGGCCACCCCTGGAGTGGCAAACACCACTTGAGTCTGCTCACTCAGTTGGGCCTCAAAGCGAATGGCAAAGCCAATTTCTTGCCCAGGCTTTTGTTGCCTTTGCATCGCCAGATAGTCCGCCAGAGAAGTGGCGGCGATGCGTCTAGGCTGCACGACCAAAACGCGCCCCTGAGCTTTGGCCCAAAGGGGTAAGCAGGTTGACTTACCACTGCCTGTGGGAGCATGAACTATGACATTGTGGTGTTCTAGGGCGGCTAAAAAGGCCTGCTCTATCGCGTAGATGGGAAGCGTCATGATGTGTTTTTATTCGTGAATTTGTGTCGTTGAGATTGAAATAGCGGGCTAAGGGTCATATTTACAAGTAACTATGTCAAGGAATTAACAGATGATAAATGTCTTATTGATAGGCCTGATGCTGGTGTTTGTGCTTGTGTATTGGCGCCAGGACGAGTTGCGTTTGCGTCTATGGCGACGTAAATATCAAGGTGCCGCTTTAAACCAGGCACAACAGCAGTTACTGCAAAGGGCCATGCCTATCTATCGCGCCATGACGGATGCAGATAGGGCTAAGCTGGAGCGTCATATCTGTTGGTTTTTAGGAGAAAAACGTTTTTTAGGTCGCGATGGCTTAAGGGTCAATGAGGCCATGAAGCTGGTAGTGGCGGCCAATGCCAGTCTGCTTATGCTCAATAAACCCTGGCCTTTGTATCCCAATGTTAAAGAGATATTGCTGTACCCCAGTGCCTATTATGCCGATGTGACCGAGCGTGATATGGCCGGTCTGGTCAGTTACCATCAGGTGGTACGTGAAGGCGAATCCTGGCCTGGCGGCACCCTGGTATTAAGCTGGCATGATGTGCTTGAGGGCAATCGCTTGCCCGGCGATGGCCACAACCTGGTGTTTCATGAATTTGCCCATCAACTCGACCAGGTGACCGGACAAACCAATGGCACACCTTTATTGGCAAATAGGCAAAGCTACCAGCGTTGGGGTGAGGTGTGTTCGCGCGCCTTTAATAAGCTTAAGAGCCATATCGCCTACAATATGCCTCATGTTATGCATGGTTATGGAGCCACCAATGAGGCGGAGTTTTTCGCCGTAGCCACCGAAACCTTTATCGAGAAGCCCGCCGCCATGCGCCAGTTTGATGCCGAGCTTTTTAATGTCCTTAAAGACTATTATCAGTTTGATCCCAGTGACTGGCAGCGCTAGTTGACGCATAAGCTAAGCTTGATTAAACACAAACCTAGCAATGAGAGCAATGGGGGGACATCCATCCCTCATTTTCGCCCATTAACCCCAACTGACTTTCCCTTTGTCACACATTTTGTTTTAGTAGGGGGTGATAATAACTAAATCCGATGAGAACTCTATGAAGACTCCATTATACAGTGCCTTGGCACTGGCAATTTCCCTGGCTCTGCCCTTGGCGCAGCCAAATGCTTATGCCGAGGAAGCCGCAAAAGAAGAACAAAAATGGCAAGTAGACAGCCCACAGGGCGAATTTTTGGATGCGAAAATCAGCGTCAACCAGGGCACCTGGATGAACGTGGATATCAGCCCTGATGGTCAAACCCTGGTATTTGACCTGCTCGGTGATATTTATACCATGCCGATTAGCGGCGGTAAGGCCACTCAGCTGACCTCGGACATCGGCTGGCAAATGCAGCCGCGCTTTAGCCCTGATGGCCAACATATCGCCTTTACCTCAGACCAAGGCGGTGGCGACAATATTTGGGTGATGAAGGTCGATGGCTCAGAGCAAACCCAGGTGACCAAAGAATCCTTCCGCCTGTTGAATAGCCCGGCCTGGAGCCCGGACGGCGACTTTATCGTTGCCCGTAAACACTTTACCGCCAGTCGTTCGCTGGGTGCCGGTGAAGTATGGATGTATCACAAGGCCGGTGGCTCGGGTGTGCAGTTAACGGAGCGCCCAAATGACCAAAAAGACCTGGGCGAGCCGGCGTTTTCACCGGATGGCCGTTATGTGTATTTCTCTCAGGACGACACCCCAGGTAAGACCTTCCACTATTCCAAAGACTCGGTGCAAGGCATCTACAAAATTAAGCGTTATGACCGCGAAACCGGTGAAATTGAGACCATACTAAGCGGCACAGGCGGCGCTATTCGTCCAACGCCATCGCCCGATGGCAAGACCTTGGCTTATATCAAGCGCGATGACTTCCAAAGCACGCTTTACCTCTATGATTTAGAGTCAGGTAAAGAAACCAAGCTGTACGATAAGCTTGAGCGTGATATGCAGGAAACCTGGGCCATTCACGGCGTGTATCCAACCATGGCCTGGACGCCGGACAATGACTCACTGGTATTTTGGGCCGGCGGTAAAATCCATAAGCTGGACCTAGACAATGGCGAGAGCGAAGAAATCGCTTTTGAGGTTGAAACCACCAAGTCGATTCAAAAGGCGCTGCGTTTTACGCAAAACCTGGATACCGATGAATTTGACGTAAAAATGCTGCGCAATGTGCAGGTGTCGCCGGACGGTGAAACCGCGATTTTCGAGGCCATGGGTCATATCTACAAGCGCGACCTTGAATCGGGCAAGGTTAAACGCCTGACCAAGCAAGACGATCACTTTGAGTTTTTCCCAACCTTCTCACGTGATGGTAAGCAAATCGCCTATGTTACCTGGGACGACGAAAAGCAGGGCAGTGTGCGTGTTGTTTCTGCACGCTCGGGCCGCGGTGATACCCTAACCACAGAGCCGGGCAAATATGTGGAACCGGCATTTAGCCCGGATGGTGAAACCCTGGTCTTTAGAAAGTCATCCGGCAGCAGTTTGCTGGCGCCGGAGTGGTCGCTTAAACCGGGTATCTATGCGGTCAATATAGATAAGCCGAAAAAGCCTGAGCTAATCACCGAGCACGGCTATCAGCCGCAATTCGGTAAAGACAATGACCGCGTTTATGTGATGAGCCCTTGGCCTAAGCCGACCTTCAGCGTGGTTGAGCTAGAGAGTAAGAAAATTCGTAAGCTGTATGAGTCCGAGCATGCCACCGAATTCCGCATCTCGCCCGATGGTCAGTACCTGGCGTTTGCCGAGCGCTTCAAGGTATATGTAACGCCTTTCGTTGAGCGTGGCAAAACCATCAGTATAGGCCCGAAAGACAGCCAGTTCCCGGTTGAACAGCTTTCTGTGCGCGCTGGTGAGAACATCAGCTGGAGCGGTAGCAGCGATCGCCTGTACTGGAGCCTGGGCCCTGAGCTTTACCATGCCTCTCTCGATGGCATGTTCAATATTAAAGGCGATGCCGATGCCGACTTTAAGGTGAAAAGCGGCGAAAATATTGGTTTCAAAAAAGCCATGGCCGAGCCTAAGGGCATGATTGCCCTGGTTGGTGCCAAGGTGATCACCATGAAGGGTGAGCAGGTTATCGATAACGGCGTGGTCTTAACCGATGGCAAGCATATTAAAGCCGTAGGTGCACAGGCCGATGTGCAGATCCCTGAAGGCGCTAAGATAATTGATGTGGCCGGAAAAACTATTATGCCGGGGATCATTGATGCCCACGCCCACGGCGGCCAAGGTAGTGATGAAATTATTCCCGAGCAGAACTGGAAAAACCTGGCCGGTCTATCCCTGGGTGTCACCACTATTCACGATCCAAGTAACGATACTACGGAAATCTTCGCTGCCAGCGAAATGCAAAAAGCCGGCGAGATAGTGGGCCCACGTATCTTCTCCACCGGTACTATCCTCTATGGTGCTAATATGCCGGGTTACACCTCGCACGTTGATTCTCTGGATGATGCCAAATTCCATCTTGAGCGCTTGCAGAAGGTAGGTGCCTTTAGCGTTAAATCCTACAACCAGCCGCGCCGCGATCAGCGCCAGCAGGTGGTTGAAGCAGGACGCGAATTGGGCATGATGGTGGTACCTGAAGGTGGCTCACTATTGCAGCATAACCTCACCATGGTGATCGATGGCCATACCACCATAGAGCACTCTATTCCGGCGGCCAATATCTATGATGATATTCGTCAGCTGTGGTCGCAAAGCGACGTGGCTTATACGCCTACGCTTGGCGTGGCTTACGGCGGTATCTGGGGTGAGAACTACTGGTACGATAAAACCGAGGTGTGGAACCACCCGCGTCTAAGTAAATTTGTCCCTAAAAACCAGTTATTGCCACGCTCTATGCGTCGCACCAAGGCGCCTGAACATCACTACAACCACTTCAATAACGCCCGTGTTGCCGGCGAGTTGCAAGACCAGGGGGTGTTAGTGAATGTGGGTGCCCACGGTCAACGTGAAGGCCTGGCAGCGCATTGGGAAATGTGGATGTTTGCCCAAGGCGGCATGACGCCCCTTGAGGTGATCCGCACCGCCACCATAGACCCGGCCAAAACCTTAGGGTTGGATAAAAACCTGGGCTCTTTGGAAGCAGGTAAACTGGCGGACTTAATTGTGATTGACGGCGATATCCTCAGCGATATTCGTCAGTCCGATAAGGTGCAATACACCATGATAAACGGTCGTTTATATGACGCCGAAACCATGACGGAAGTGGGTAAAAAAGCACGTACTAAGCTGTTTTTTGAATAACTCCTTCTAGGTTTTTCAGAGCATTTAGGCCCGTATTTTACGGGCCTTTTTATGCTTAAAAACTGGGCATATAGCTTGCCTGATATCCCGAATTGCTTGCCTTAGCCTAGGGCTAAGGTACACTGCCGCCAGTATTTATTTTTAAGGATAACCATGAAAAATCTGGTAATTATGTTAACGCTATTGAGCGTGTTGTTTACCGCCAGCTTCGATGCCCAGGCGCGTAAAAAGTTTGGCTCGAAACGCACGACCGGTAAGACCGAGCAAACTCAGACCACACAAAAACAGCAAACCACGGACACCAGCACGGTGGCGGCGAAGAAAACCTCGAGCAAAAAAGGCATTATGGCCGGTGTGCTTGGCGGCCTGCTGGCCGGTGGTCTAATTGCCGCCATGATGGGTGATGACTTTGAAGGCGTGCAACTGCTGGAAATTCTATTACTTGCAGGTATCGGATTTTTACTCTTTAAGTTTATTCGCTCGGCGATGCGTAAAAACCAGCCGCGTCCCATGATGGCGACGCCGCATGGCCAGGCCTATGCGAGCCAGGGTCTGTGGCAGCAAAGCAGCGCCTCGGCTCAGCCTCAGCCGCAACCTAGCTCTGTGCCCATGCAACTACCGCCAAACTTTGACCAGGTCGGCTTTATACGCGCTGCCAAAGAGCACTATGTCACCATTCAGCAGGCATGGAATGACAATAACTTTGGCGTGGTGTCGGAGTATTTGGCTCCCGAGCTTATCGAGGAATTTAAGGCGCTGCGCGCCGAGCAGGGCGAGGTACTCACCGAAGTGTTGTTTGTTGATGCCAATATTGTTCGCGCCAGCTGCGACAATGATGTGTGGGCTATCAGCATCCACTTTAGCGGCCAGTATCAGGACCGTATTGCCCATGCCAAGGAGCGTATCGATGAGATTTGGCATATGGAGCGTAAAAACAGCGAAGCGGCGCCTTGGTTGATTGTCGGCACCGAAGACTTGGTTGACTAAGCCAAGCGCTAATTTTCTCTAACAAGGCCGCATATGCGGCCTTTTTCGTTTAACTCACTCCTTGCTGGCGATAGCCCCGCGGCGATACGCCAAAATGGCCCTTAAAGCTGCGGCTAAAATGACTGACGCTGTTAAAGCCGGTTTCAAAGCAGGCATTGGTAACCGACTTGCCCTGATTGAGCAACAGCTGCGCCCGCTCTAAGCGGCGCTTAAGAATATAGGCTTGAGGGCTGACCCCAAAGCGCTGGCGAAAGGCGTTAAAAAACTTGCTGCGGCACATACAGGCCAGGCTGCACAGGGTATCGACATCAATAAGGCCGCCGAGGTTGTGCTCAATATGAGCGACCACAGCATGCCAGAGGGTGGCTTGAGGGTCTTGCTGGGCACAGCTTAGTAACTTGCTATGCTCTTGCTCACGCAGTAAGCGCACCAGTAATTCGGTGCTGGCAAGCTCAATGAGTAAGCCTCTGTCTTTCTCATTTTCACTAAATGCCTCAATTAATCTTTGATACACGCCCTGGGTGCTGGCGCTGTGATTGAGCTGCAAGGTGGCGGTTTGCGTGGACGCCTCACTATCGCTTCGCAGGCGCATTTGCCCGGCTACCTGATGCAGCTTTTGGGTGTCTATTTCTATGGTCAAACAACGGGTCGGTGTGCTCAAGGTGGCGTCGGGGAAGTCTATGGCTACATGCTCTTGTGGCGCAATTACAAAGCTCTGTCCGGGGATAAAGTCCTGGCCCTGACTCAGGCTCGAATGGTGCATCACCTTACGCCCTTGGATCATGGCGCAAAACATAATTTCGTCTGCCTTAAAGGGCACACCGTCACTGTGCTCATAGGTGTCGTATAAACACAGTTGCACGCCATCGGCGTTAAACACCGAGCGGTGATCGACCAAGGTATCGAGGCGCTCAATTGCATCTGGGTGTGTGGCTGCTGGCATGGCTAGGCTCCTTTGCTATGACCATAGCTTGTTTAAGGCGTGCTCTAGCATGGCCAAAAAGTGTACTTGGAGTCAAGCAAGATGGAATGCCAATCAAGTTTTTATCGGCAAATTGGTCTAGCGTTAAAGGGATTGCAGCAAAGAAGGACAATAACAATGATCTATGCAAAACCTAATTCAACCGACGCCCTGGTGTCTTTTGCCGCCCAATACGAGAATTACATTGGTGGGGCCTGGGTGCCGCCTGTGGATGGTAATTATTTTGATAACACCACGCCGGTTACCGGTGAGGTCTTCTGCCGCGTGCCGCGCTCGAACGACAAAGACATCGAGCTGGCATTGGATGCGGCGCATCAGGCCAGAGCCGCCTGGGGAAAAACCTCGGTCACCGAGCGCAGCAATCTGCTGCTGAAAATTGCCGACCGTATCGAGGCTAATCTGGAACAGTTGGCGGTGGCGGAAACCTGGGATAACGGCAAGGCGGTGCGAGAAACCCTGAATGCGGATATTCCTTTGGTGGTGGATCACTTCCGTTATTTTGCCGGTTGTATTCGTGCCCAGGAGGGCAGTATCGGTGATATCGACGAAAACACCGTGGCCTATCATTTCTATGAGCCCCTGGGTGTAATCGGACAGATCATCCCGTGGAACTTCCCGCTGCTGATGGCTGCATGGAAACTTGCGCCGGCCCTGGCTGCTGGTAACTGTGTGGTGCTAAAACCCGCCGAGCAAACTCCGGCATCGATTTTAAAGCTGGTCGAGGTAATTGGCGACTTGCTGCCCCCGGGTGTACTTAATGTGGTTAACGGCTATGGCGCCGAGGCCGGCCAAGCCCTGGCCACCAGTACCCGCATCGCCAAAATCGCCTTTACCGGCTCCACCCCGGTCGGTGCGCATATCCTAAAATGTGCCGCCGAAAACATTATCCCGTCAACGGTGGAGCTTGGCGGTAAATCACCCAATATCTACTTTGAAGATGTGCTTGAGCAATCGGATGAGTTTATCGATAAGTGTGTGGAAGGCGCTGTGCTGGCGTTTTTCAACCAGGGCGAGGTCTGTACTTGTCCATCGCGTTTATTGGTGCAAGAGAGTATCTATGATGAGTTTATCGCCAAGGTGGTCGAGCGGACCAAACAAATTAAGCGCGGTAATCCGCTTGATACCGAAACCATGGTCGGTGCCCAGGCATCGCAGCAGCAATTCGATAAGATCATGAGCTACTTTAGCATTGGCCGCGACGAGGGCGCCGAGGTGCTTATTGGCGGTGATGCGGAGCGTTTCGATAACGAGTTTAGTCAGGGTTACTATATTCAGCCGACTCTGTTTAAGGGCACCAATCAGATGCGGGTATTCCGTGAAGAAATCTTCGGCCCGGTAGTGAGTGTTACCACCTTTAAGGATGAAGCCGATGCCATTGCCATCGCTAATGACACCGAGTTTGGTCTGGGCGCCGGTTTATGGACACGGGATATGAACCGCGCTTATCGCATGGGCCGCGCCATAGAAGCGGGTCGCGTTTGGACTAACTGTTATCACCATTATCCTGCTCATGCGGCCTTTGGTGGTTACAAGAAGTCCGGAGTAGGGCGAGAAACCCACAAGATGATGTTGGAACATTATCAGCAGACCAAAAACCTCTTGGTCAGCTACTCAGACAATGCCTTGGGTTTCTTCTAACCCGGCCTTTTAGCTAGGCTTTCCAGCTGGTTACCCAACCAACAAAAAAGGTGGCCTTAGCCACCTTTTTCATCTGTGCGCTTATTTGGTTTTTAAAATCCACTCGCTCAGCAGGCGCACACCGTAACCTGTGCCGCCCACATTCACTTCGCCTTTGGCCTTGCTGGACAGGGCATTCCCGGCGATATCAATATGTACCCAACGGGTGTCACCGGCAAAGTGTTGTAAGAAAGAAGCGGCAGTAGTTGCACCCGGACCGCCCGAGCCGACATTTTGTAAGTCGGCAATATCCGACTTCAGCATGTCTTTGTAGCCCAGCGGCAGACGCCATACCTGCTCATTCACTACCTTACCGGCGGCGGTAAGCTCGCTGATAAGCTGATCATCTTCAGAGAATACGGCGCTGTAGCGATCGCCCAGAGCGCGTACCTTAGAGCCGGTTAATGTGGCTACATCCACCATGATTTCGGGCTTATAATGCTCGCGGGCGTACCACATGGCATCGCTTAGCACCAGGCGGCCTTCGGCGTCGGTGTTCACCACTTCTACGCTTAAGCCTTCGGCAGTGCGTAGTACATCACCCGGGGCAATGGCGTATTGAGAAACCATGTTCGCTGCCATACCCATGACGGCAACGACATTGACATCGGCCTTGCTCAGCGCCATGGCTTTAACCGTGCCCAGTACCGCGGCGGCACCGGCCATATCTGACTTCATGCGTGCGATAGACGGGCCGCTTTTAATGCTGTAGCCGCCGGAATCAAAGGTAATGCCTTTACCTACCAGGGCGATAGGCGCTTCATCTGACCCCTTGTAATGGGCAACAACAAGGCGAGCGCCATGCTCACTGCCACGGCCAACGCCTTCTAAGGCACCCATGCCCAGCTTTTTAAGCTGTTTTGGCTCAAGTACGGTTACCTTGACACCGTATTGCTCAAGCTCTTTAGCGGCTTTGGCAAATTCGACCGGGGTCATTTCTGTGGCCACTTCTGAGGTTAGATCGCGGGCTAGAAATACGCCTTGCTCGATATGACTCAGGGCTTGGTAGGCCGCTTGAGCGCGCTCGGCGTTGGCAACGCTAAAGTGATAGCTGACGGTGGTTTTATCGGCGTCTTTTTTATAGACATCGAAGCTGTGATCGCGAAGGTTGGCACCGTGGGCAAACTGGGCTGCCAGTTGCGCATTGCTTAATTGGCCTTGTACCTCGGCAAAGGCCAAGTCAACCTGAGTGATTTTATCGGCTTTAAGTTGGCCATGAATATCACCACCTAGTTTTGCCAGATTGGCAGCGTTTAACTCATCCTTGTCACCCAAACCCACAACCAAAATGCGCTCATAGTTCGAGTCAATAGGTGCTAGAAGCTCAAATGTACTACCCTGGCTGGCATCAAATTGAGCGGCGTCCGCTGCTTTTTTCAGTTGCGCCTGAGTTGCTGCAGATAATTGACCCGCAGGTAAGTCTTGCCCTTTGGTTTGCATAACCACTAAGGTTTTTGCGCCGCTTAGGCCAGTAAAATTAAAATCTGCTGCATAAACATGAGCACTCAAGAGTGTGGCGGCAACCGCACTAAGACTAAAAATACGCGACATATTGCTCTCCTAGATTCGCAAAGTTGCGCCTTTTTACCTTATTTCACTATTAAAATTAACCAATTGGCGGTGAATGAACGAGAATTACAGTTTAACGTCGGTGCTGGGTGTGCGAGCGGGGCGACACATGGCTATGCCATCTTGTGTCGCCACCTAGTTGGGCGGATAAAGTATTATGCGGTTTTGAGGGAGCATTTACGCATGTTGCAAAGCAGCATGGCCGTGAGCAGGGTAATAGGCAGTGGTGCCAGCACCTTTATAAATTGCGCCCAAAGAGCATGTTGCGGGTGCAAATACACTCCTAAGATTCCGTAAAGGGTGAGGAAGATGCCACACACCAGGGTATTTTTATATCCCAGCTCCTTACCAAAACGCACACTCATCGCAGCAACAAGCAGACAACCAATAAGGCCTGCAAGCATGCTCTGAATTTGCAAGCCTACGTCCTGCTCGGCCAGTATCATGGCTTGCTCTTGGGCGATGCCATCGGGTAGCCATAACTGAACCAATACTATGCCTGCAACAAGCACGTATATGAAAAAGGCTGCTATGGTTACGCTGATAAGTTTTATATTTAATTTATTGTTAAACATGGGTTTTCTCCTTTGGTTAAAGTGGAGTTAGCAAGGAGAACGCCGATGCTTTGGTTAAGCGACTATTACTTAAAGATACCTTCTTTGTAGCCCTTGTAGGCCAGCAGGCCCACCGAAAAGAGCAGCGCCAGCGACACCAGGTTTTTTAGTAAACGCATGGTATCCTGATCTATGCGCCCGGCATTGTAGGCATCAAAAATGCCCCAAAAGCCGAAGGCATTGGCGGCAATGACCAATAGTATACTCCACAGATAGGTGTGCCTGTTGGTTTTCGGCTTAGCGGCAGTCGGGTCTTGTGAAGCCTGCACAGCGACAGGTTCTGAGCCAGTCTCTGTGGAAGAGGGTTGAGTGTGCTCAGGCGCACCGGCAGCACATGCGCTGTCTTGCATATGGACACTGTGATCCAAAGCCAATAATTGCTGGCAATCGATATCCAGCGCTGCGGCCATGCTTTTTATCGACTCCAATGAGGCAACGCCCTTGGCTTCGATTCGTTGTACCGTGCGTAAACTCAATCCTGCCATCTCCGCCAGCTGCTCTTGCGAGTAACAGCGGCTATCACGCAGGGTTTTTATGACCTGAACATTTACTTTCATTTTCATCTTGTGGGTCTCCTTGCTAACTGGACTTCAAATTAGCAATAGACCCTCTCCAGCAATACGTTAGGGTTGCGACATGCACCCGAAATCATTACGTAACGAATACGACACTATAGGTGATGAATGTTGTTTTAAAAAGATTTTTTAAATTTTGTGCACAATAAATCAGCGCCCCAAAATACTATTTTTAAACGCTTTAGTTATTGACAACTTATCGCTAATTGGCGAGATGACCTGCCTTAAACATTATTCCTGTGATTTCTTTTGTGCTTTTTTCTGCTTCTGCCAGCGTCGTCGGGCATAGCGACGCATGTTGGCAATTTGATCCGTTTCATCGACAATTGAGCGGCCGATAATGGTCTCAATAATATCTTCCATGGTTATTAATCCTTGCCACGAGCCGTACTCGTCATACACCAAACACATATGATGCTGATCTTCTAGGAGTTGGGTAAGCAATTGCTCCAAGCTGGTGTTGTCAGAGACGACCTTAGCTGGTCGAGCAAACTCAATCGCGAATTTTTTGTCGCCTACCATAATCAGATCCGACTTAAAAAGCATGCCGTGGGGAGCCTCGTCTTCATCCAGGATGGGAAAGCGGGTGAACTGGCTTTTGAGCACCTTGTCGCGAATGTCATCAAGGGGCAAGTCAGGTTTGAGCGTTTCACAGACGATGCGAGGCGTCATAACCTCGCGCACCTTGATGGTATGTAAATCGAGAATGTTGCTTATCGCTCTGTGCTCGGTCTCATCGACACTACCAAGCTCGGTGCCAAGAGAGGACAGAGCTTTAATTTCTGAGCGCAGATCTTCTTCACTGGCACTGCCACCGAGTAAACGGGTTATTTTGTCCGAAATCCAAATAAAGGGTTTGAGTGTCCAGATTAAGAAGGCGAGTATTGGCGGCAATACCACGGCTAGCTGGCGCCAGAACAGGGCGCCTATGGTTTTTGGGATAATTTCTGATAGCACGAGAATAAGAATTGTCATGACCGCTGAGGCGATACCCAAATAACCATTACCGAAGACGACCGTGACCTGGGCGCCAACCCCGGCAGCGCCGACCGTATGCGCCACCGTATTGAGGGTGAGAATTGCCGCCAGCGGTTGATCAATCCTTTCTTTGAGATTTTTCAGTGCCTGATAGCGAACCGGGTTCTCTAATTTTTGTTTAGCAATATAGCTAGGTGTAATGGAGAGCAATGCCGCTTCTAAAATAGAGCACATAAACGACACGGCGATAGAGAGTACGGCGAAAGCAATGAGCAATAGCATAGTAGGTTGTATAGGCCTGTTAGCAAAGTGACTTATTGTTAGTTTAGTTAACGATCTTTGGGTTAAAACCCATAAATAAAGGGTCCTAAGAGATAAACTTTGCGGCGCGCCCCATTAATTGATGCTGTCTTTGCTTAAGTAAAGTGTAGAGTTCGCCCATTAGCAATTTGATTCTGGGAACATCAACAAGCGATGGATGTGTTAAAACCCACATTTGGGCAAATTCATGGGGCTCAGAATCTCCAACTACCGTAAGTTGTTCCATGGTATCGGCGATATAACAGGCTCCGCGTATAAGCCCAAGCCCTTTGCTGGCGGCATCATGGCGCACTATTAAATCATCAATCACTAAGCTCACCGGTGCGTGTGGAAATGGACTGTTCTTAATCCAATCTGTTTGAGCACTATCGGCTGTGCCAACCAGCCATGCGTACTCGTCACTGGTTTTGTTAAGGAGGTAATCCCGTTGGGCGTAGTAATTTAAATACACGGCGCCGGCGCGATGGCCAACCAGATGATCACATGGTTCATTGGCGACGCGAATGACAATATCCGCCTCGCAGTTATCAATATCAACAAGGTGATAATTGCATTGCATCACCAGGCGAATCTGTGGGTAGCGTTTAGCAAAGGCTCCCAAATCTTCAAGAAGCAGGTACTGGGCAATGGCAGGGGGAAGAGACAGGGTAATTTGACCGCTGTGTTCTAGGTATTTTGCGCGTTGTGCATGCCTGTCTGCGAGTACCAGTGCCTCAACTTGCTGCGCGGTTTGCAATAAGGCATGCCCTGCCAAAGTGAGTGCGTACCCTGAGGGGGCAGACTCCACCAGGGTATAGCCATGGCTGTGATTGAGTTGTGCCAGCCGTCTTGCCACCGTGGTGTGATTCACCGCCAGTATTTTTGCCGCATTGCGTAGCGTCTTGCCCCGGTGAATTGCCAGTATCAGGCGATATGCATCCCAATCTTCCATAACCATGTATCACATCAAAGAGTTTGCACTCCAGTATGCTCATGTACCGCAAAACTAGCAATACGCCAATTTTCATCTGTTTTGTACAAGAAGTAGGTTGCTCCCACTTTATTGAATACCTCGCCATTATCGCGATAGCGAACAGCCACATTGGTGGCTATGGCAATGTTTTTATCTATCAGGCGCACATTAACCTGTTGCCAGTTGACCGAGGCCACTCCCTTGGATTTTAAGCTGTCGAGAAAGCCCACCACCTGCTTGCTGAAGTCTTTGGCGGGCATTGCCACTGGTGGATTGGCACTGGACATGAGCATGACCTGAGGCATATATAATTGCTCTACATGCGTCAGCGACTTTCCTTGTATATAACCGTTGTACTTATTCATATAGCTGGCAAAGAGGGCTTTAATAGCGGCCTCGTCCTTTGCTTGCTGTGCCGAGCCTGCGGCCAAAGCCTGCGAGCAAAACAGCGGTGCTAAAAATAGAGTTAACAGTAAAAACAGTAAGTTAGTTAAACGCATCAGGTTCCCCTTGGAGTAAAGTTGACCGCTTAAGCGTATCAACTTAATCACGTAAGGGCGTGGATTGTTTTGTCGTTACCCTGGTGCGGATTTGCAACACACGGGCACAACCTCGGAATAAGGCTAAACGGAACCACAGACAAGGACGTAAGGTTTTCGCTAAGAAAAAATGTTTTTTGAGAGGTTAAAAAGTTTGTTTAGGAAATAAAGCGCACCTTGAGTGCGAGAACGAATTAAGATTTGACTGGGGAGAGAAAAGAATGGTCGGCATAGCAGGATTTGAACCTGCGACCCCTGACACCCCATGACAGTGCGCTACCAAGCTGCGCTATATGCCGACTAGGACTGCAATAGTACGGATAATTTTTGCAATTGCAAGTGGGTGTTGAATCGTTTGCCTATAAATTATTCATATCGATAAGGTTTTTTATCCACTATTGAAAAAGCGCTGTTATCACAGCGTTTTTTGCGTCTTATTTAGCCGCGTTAGTTGAACTTAATTGGGGAGCGGCTAACCAGGTCTCGATATGCTCGGCCATAATATCGCGCAGCAGCGGCTGAGCCTCGGCATTGGGGTGAATATTGTCGTTTTGCATCAAGGAGCCATCGGTAGCGACTTGCTCGACAAAAAATGGCAGCAGATGAGCGCCCTGTTGTTCGGCCACGGTGGCGAAGCTGGCCTCAAACATTTGTGTGTAGCGGGGACCATAATTGGGCGGGATGCGAATGGCCATCACCGCCACTTCGGCACCGGCCGCCTGGCTTTGTTTGATCAGGGCCGTGAGATTTTGCTGCATCTTGGGAATAGGGAATCCACGCAGGCCGTCGTTACCGCCCAGTTCAATCAGCACATGGCTGGGCTGGTGGCTGGCTAAAATGCCCTCTAGGCGCCTTAGTGCGCCACCGGTAGTTTCGCCGCTGATACTGGCATTGATTAATTTAATGGGCTTTTTTTGCTCTTCATACGTATCTTGTAACAATTGCACCCAACCTTGGTGTTGTTTTAGACCATAGGCAGCGCTTAAGCTGTCTCCTAGGATCAGGATTTGGTTGTCAGCCCAGGCCATAAATGGTTTAGTGACAACTAATAGGACGAGCAAAATACGTAGGATTAAAGCATTCATATGTCAGCGTTATCTCAATTAAACATTATTCAAGTCAAAGAATTAACCAAGTCCGTTAATACGCTTGACGGCGATTTAACGATCCTCAGCGACATCAGCTTTAATGTCAAGCCGGGCGAGTCGGTGGCCATAGTAGGCGCCTCGGGCTCGGGTAAATCAACCTTGCTAAGCCTGTTGGCGGGGCTGGATAGAGCCACATCCGGAAGCATTATTGTTGATGGCGACGCCCTTGAGAGTCTTGATGAAGAAGGCCGTGCAGCCTTGCGGGCGCAAAAGGTCGGTTTTGTGTTTCAGTCTTTTATGCTGGTACAAAGCCTAAGTGCCCTTGAGAACGTGATGTTACCGGCGGAGCTGGCCAATCAAAAAGACGCCAAAGAGCAGGCCTTGGCATTGCTTGAAAAAGTGGGCTTGAGTCATCGTATTGAACATTACCCATCGCAACTCAGCGGTGGTGAGCAGCAAAGGGTGGCCATTGCCCGCGCCTTTGTCGGCACTCCAAAAATTCTCTTTGCCGATGAGCCCTCGGCCAACCTTGACAGCAAAAACGGCAAGCTGATTGAAGAATTATTATTTGAGCTTAATCAGCAGCAGGGCACCACCTTAGTGCTGGTAACCCATGATGAAGCTCTGGCCCATCGCTGTGAGCGCATCTTGCATATTGAGGGCGGTGAGCTAACCCAACTACGTGAGCCACAGGAGCGCGCGCATGTGGGCTAAGTTGGCGATACGATTATTTTTTAGAGAATTACGCCGTGGCGAGCTGACGGTGATCTGTGCCGCCATTGCTCTGGCGGTGATGACTGTACTCACTCTGTCGTCGGTGACCGACCGTATCGGCCAGGCTATTTTGCAAAAGTCCAATGCCTTTATCGCCGCCGACCGGGCCCTGGCCAGTAACCATGCTTTGCCTGATAATTATCAAGAGCAGGCGCAAAATATGGGGTTGCAAACTGCCCGGCTGACCTTTTTCGATACCATGCTGTTTGCCAATGAGCGCATGCAATTGGCGGCCATCAAGGCGGCTTCACAAGCGTATCCCCTTAAGGGGGAGTTGCTGATAAAAGGGGATTTCGATGCCCAGGAGCAGGTGGCCAAGGGCGGTCCAGAGCTAGGCACGGTTTGGCTCAATGAGTCGGTGATGTATTCACTGGACTTGGCGGTGGGCGATAGCGTAGAGCTTGGCGCCGCGACCTTTACGGTCAGTGCCATTTTAAGTGAAGAGCCGGACGCGCCCTTTAATATTTTCTCCGGCAGTCGTCGTGTGCTGCTCAACGAAGCAGACATTGAAAAAACCAAGGTCATCCAGCCCGGAAGTCGGGTGTTTTATCGCCAGTTGTATGCCGGCGAGAGCAACAAGATTGAGGCCTTTTATCAGTGGTTAAAACCCCAACTGGCCGAGAATCAACGCTGGTATGGGGTTAAAGACAGACAGTCACCCATTTCCAACTCACTTGAGCGCTCGGAGCGGTTTTTACTGCTGGCGGGCCTGCTTGGCATTATTCTCGCAGCCGTGGCCATTGCGGTGTCGGCAAAGCGTTATTGTGAGCGCCAGTACGACCCGGTGGCCATGATGAAAACCTTAGGCGGAGCGCGCTCGCAAATTCGCAATATCTACCTGCTGCACCTGGCCTTGGTATGTGGCTTTTCGCTGCTGCTTGGCTTGGCGGCAGGGTATGGCTTGCAGTATGCGGCGGGCAATTACATGGCCGCCAATATGGATGTGCAGTTGCCCCCGGCGTCAATACGCCCTTGGTTAAGTGCGGTGTTTATCGGTGTGGTGTGCGCTGTAATGTTCTCCATTAAACCACTGCTGGATCTTTTTGATATTCCCCCCCTTAGGGTCTTGCGTCGCAACCTGGGTGACCGTTTATTGGTGAGTAAAATTCACCTTACTCTGTCTGCCTTTACCGTCTTTGCTTTAATGTGGCTGTTCAGCGGTAAGATTATGATCACTATCATTTTATTCTTATCCTCGGCGGCGGTGGTCTTAGTGCTCTTTATCCTTTCCAAGCTGATTTTTGGCGGTGGCCGTAAGCTCGGCTTAAGCCCGGGAAACAGTTGGTCTTTGGCCATTGCCTCGATTCAAAAGCGGGCCAACGCCAATGCGGTACAACTGATCAGTTTTGCACTGGCCATTAAGTTGCTGCTGTTTTTAATCGTACTGAAAAACGACATGATCAATGACTGGCAATCTCAGCTGCCAGCGGATGCGCCGAACGCCTTTTTAGTGAACATCACAGAGGAAGAAAAGCAGCCGGTCGGTGATTACCTCGCGGCCCAGAATATAGAAGTGTCACGTTTTTACCCCACTATTCGCGGTCGTGTTAATGCCATCAATGGCGAGCCCGTGGCCCGAGAGGTGTCGTTAGAGGACAACGAGAAAAAAGACGAGGAAGCGCGCTCGGGAGTGGGCCGCGAGCTCAATCTTACCTGGGTGAGTGAGATGCCAAGTCATAATACCTTAAGTGGCGGGCAATGGTTTGACGAGCAAAGCCGCGGCGAGGTGTCGGTGGAGCAGTCCATGGCCGAACGTTTGGATATAAAGCTTGGCGACTCAGTGAGTTTTTTAATTGGCGCACAGAGCTTTGAGGCCAAGGTTACCAGCTTCCGCGAGGTGAACTGGTCCACCTTAAAGCCGAACTTCTTTATGATTTTAAGCCCGGATGTACTGGCGGATTTCCCCGCAACCTATATAGCCGCGGCGCGCATCGATGAGGGGGAAAGCAAGGCTTTTACTCAATTGCTGCGTCAGTATCCGACCATTACAGCCATAGATGTCGATAACTTTGTCGATCAAATTCGCTCAACCATAGAGCAGGTCTCTTTGGCGATTGGTTTTGTGCTTGCCATAGTTGTGGTTTGCGGCGCCTTGGTGCTTATTTCTCAGGTACAGGCGAGTCTGGGTGAGCGCATGCAGGAGGTGGTGATACTTCGTACCCTGGGGGCTCGCGGACAACTTATTCGTCATGCAACCCTGTATGAGTTTCTCTTGCTCGGTTTGGTGGCCGGTGTGGTTGCGGCGCTAAGTAGTGATATTGCCTTGTTTATCGTACAGCGCACCTTGTTTGAACTGCCGGGCAAGCTGCATCCGGATATCTGGTTGATTGGCCCCTTATCCGGTGCCTTATTTGTCGCTGTGCTGGGCTACACCATGATCGCCCGCACACTGAATAAAAACACCAGTGGTTTGCTGCGTAAAATCATGTAGTGGGGTTGTTTTTGCCTTAGCCGCTAATGGCGGCTGAGGATTTGGGCAAGAGCCGGTCTTAGTTCGGGATGGCGAAAGCGAAAGCCTTCTTTGAGCATGCGTTTGGGCTGCACATTTTGTCCGTACAGCATAAGATCGGCCATTTCTCCCATTAACAGTCGCAGCACTGCTTTGGGCATGCGCAAAAAGGCAGGACGGCGCAGTATTTGTGCCAGGGTTTTGCTGAATTCTTCATTACTCACCGGGTGTGGGGCGGTGGCATTGATGGGGCCGCTGATATGGTCGTATTTGATTAAATACATGATCACCTGCACCATATCATCAAGGTGGATCCAGGACATATACTGGTGACCATCGCCCAAAGGCCCACCGAGACCACAGCGAAATGCCGGCAACATTTTTGTCAGCGCGCCGCCACGGGCGGAAAGCACAATGCCGGTACGCAGCAAACAGACTCGGGTTTGTGCCTTTTGTGCCGCTTGCTCCCAGTCTTTGCACAGCCGGTGGCTGAACTCGTCATAGCAATGTTCATAATCTTCGCCAATCACCTGTTCGCCTTGGCGGCCGTAATAGCCTATGGCACTGCCGGAGATCAGGGTTTTTGGCTTTTTCTCGGCCTGGTTTATACGCTCGGCAATTTCCTCTGTGAGGGCAATACGAGAGTCATAGACCCGCTGTTTTTGCTCTGGCGTCCAGCGTTTGTTGACTATGGGCTCACCGGCTAGGTTGATCACCACATCGGTATCATTGAAATCAACCTTGTCTAGGCTGCGTACCGCTTCGATGCGGTGCCCAAGTTTCAGATAGGCATTAGCGGGCGTGCGCGTAAGTACCGTCACGCTGTGATGGTTTAACAGATGTTTATAAAGCTCGGAGCCAATTAGTCCGGTGGCCCCGGTAATAAGAATGTTCATGTCGCTATAACGCCAAGCCGCTCTATACAAGTGTAGGACATTTCTGGCTCTGTGCCGATTACGTCTATTTTTTGTCCCATATCAAGAGTTTATTTTCATTAGTAAGTCGCCTAAACTAGGCGTTAATAAGAAAGATGTATACGGGCCTAGGTCGCTTCGCGATCAGGTTTGTTTCGATTTAGCGCTCAAAAACCGCAAATTAACCCCCAGAAAAACAAAAAGGAATTAACTGTGCCTAGCTTTATTGGAGCAAGTAAAAGTTTAATGGTGTTGGCCTCCCTGGTGATCGTCTTGGCCGGGATTAAAATTGCCAGCCCCTTGGTGGTGCCCTTTATTCTCTCGGTATTTATTGCGGTGATCTGCAGCCCCCTGATCAATGCCTTGGGGCGTTATCGTATTCCTAAAGGGCTGGCCATTGTTCTGGTGATCATGTTGGTTTTTGGCTTGATTCTGAGCCTGGCAGGCTTGGTAGGGCAGTCGGTTAATGACTTTTCGGCGCAATTACCTCAATACAAAGAGCAGTTAAAAAACGAGTTTGAATGGCTGGTCAATACCCTGGCGCAATACAATATTTTTCTTGATAAGGCGCAAATTATGGCCATGTTCGACCCGGCCAAAATGATAGATGTAGCCACCAATATGCTCACCGGCTTCGGTGGCGTGATGGCGAACCTGTTTTTAATCATAGTCACTGTAGTGTTTATGCTGTTTGAAGGGCCAAGCATAGGCAATAAAATCCACCTGGCGATGGATGATCCGGACATGAAAATGGCGCAAATAGACCGCTTTCTTGCCTCTATCAATTCCTATTTGGCGATTAAAACCCTGGTGAGTCTGGCCACTGGTATCTTAGTCACCTTTATGCTGTGGCTGCTTGATATCGACTACTTCCTGCTTTGGGGTGTGGTTGCCTTTATGTTTAACTATATTCCCAATATAGGTTCTATTATTGCCGCCGTACCCGCGGTGTTGCTGGCGCTTATTACCCAAAGTCCGCTGACCGCAGCCATAGTGGGTGGTGGTTATATCCTTATCAATACTGTGATGGGTAACATGATAGAGCCGCGTTTTATGGGGCGAGGCCTGGGCTTGTCGGCCTTGGTGGTGTTTTTATCGTTAATTTTCTGGGGTTGGCTGCTTGGCAGTGTCGGCATGCTGTTGTCTGTGCCGCTGACCATGGTGGTGAAGATTGCCCTTGAAGAGAGTGAAGAAGGGCGCTGGATAGCCACCTTGTTAGGCAGCGATGCACAAGTTGCCAATAATACCAATTCACTTAAATAGCTAATCATTCTAGCGGGCTAAATATCATGCTAACTGCGTTGGAATTTTTCTATGTAGAGTTACTACATAAGAAAAATTCCGCCTTGTTAGCATATCATTTATCCAACGCTATCTCTGATCACATACTTAACAGAACTGGTATAAGTCGAGCTAGATAGCATCGACTTATTGGCCTAGTACGCTTATTCCAGTTTTTGGCTGGCCAGGAAAGCTACAAAGCGCTGTGTATAGGGTGTCACCGCGATTAACTGGTTTCCTGATAATCAAACTCTAGTTCGAACAGGGCGCCGCCAAGAGGGCTGTCGCCTATGGTTAAGTGACCATGGTAACCATTGACCAAATCGGCAACTATGGCCATACCGACACCGTGCCCGCTTTCATAGCTATCCAGGCGGGTACCGCGCTGTAATAATAATTCACGCTTATTCTCTGGAACGCCGGGACCATCGTCTTCAATAATCAGGCGCAGGCGCTTTTTCTTCTGCACTACCTTAAGGCTCACCTTTGAGTCGCAGGCCTTACAGGCGTTATCCACCAGGTTGCCAAGCAGTTCCATTAAATCTGTTTTATCGCCAAGGAAGAAGTGGTTATTGTTAACCTCAACGCTAAATTGGATATTTTTATCGCGATATACCTTGCTCATGGCGTTAAAGATGGAGTCAGCAACCGGTTTGATCAGGGTTTGTTTTTTCCAGGTATCGGAGGCGCCGGTGGCGGCCCGCTTTAATTGGTGTTCGATCATCACATTAATGCGGTCGAGTTGCTCCTGGGCATCACTATCTTGTGCCAGCGGGCTGGACTTTAATACCGCCAATGGGGTTTTCAGGGCATGGGCGAGGTCGCTTAAGGAAGCGCGATAACGTTCTTTTTGTCGCAGCTGTGATTCCAGTAGCAGATTCAGATCCGCCTTAATGGTTTGCAGCTCCACCGGATAATGGCCCTTAATGCTCATGCTGTCGCCGCTTTCTATGGCCTTAATTTCTTTATCCAGACGTTGCAGGGGACGAGAGCTCCAGATAAAGCCGATAATCATCAATACAGTGATCACCACACCCATGATCAGCATCCAGTTAATGGAGGTTTGTTTAAAGCCCTCCATCAGGCGCAAAATGGCATCATTGCTTTTTACCAGGATAAAGCGCGCTTCTATATCCTGGTCGAGATTGCCAAGAATGCCGGTAAGCGATAACTGCCAATATTTTTTACCCTTGTGGGTGACCAGGCGAAAATCGGACTTGCCGGTTTCTGTGATAAAGAGATCCGGTTTAAAGTCGGTATTGAGCGCCGATTCACTTTGCCAGAGCTGTTGCTCACCGGCGTAGATCATCGCATAGGTGTCTGAGGTAACGCGGTTGAGCTCTGGGGCAAGAATACTGCGTGGCATTTCCACCCCTTGCTCCGAGTATTCTACTTCGGAAATTAAGGAGTAGAGGTGTGCTTCGAGGGTTTTCTCGGTGGCCTCAATCAAGGAGGCGCGATAGGCATTGCCGATGGAGACAAAGAGAATTGGCATTGCCACGATCAACAAAAAGACAAGGATAAATCCTTGTCTTATTTTCAGTGAAACCTGATTGACTACCACTGGGAGCGCAACCTGTATCCTCGACCACGCAGGGTCTCAACAGGGTTTAGCGTGCCTTCAGGGTCAAGCTTTTTACGTAACCTCAGTACGAATACCTCGATAACGTTGGAGTCCAGGTCAAAGTCCTGATCGTAAATGTGCTCGGTCAATTCCGATTTTGAAATTACCTTTTGCGGATTAACCATAAGGTATTCCAACACCTTGTATTCGTAAGCGGTTAAATTAAGCTCACGGTCGTCAACCCAGACCTGCTGCGAGCGGGTATGAATACGGATAGGACCATTTTTAATTTCCGGGTTGGCCTGTCCGGCGCTGCGGCGAATTAAGGCGTTACAACGGGCGATCAACTCTTCAACATGGAAAGGCTTGGTCAGGTAATCGTCGGCACCGGCATCTAGGCCTTCTACCTTGTCCTGCCAGCGGTCGCGAGCGGTCAAAATTAGAATAGGAATATCAACGCCGTTTTTTCGGGCTTGTTTAATTACTTCGATACCATCAATTTTTGGCAGACCCAGGTCGACCACCGCCATATCCAGCGGGTATTCGCAAATGTGGAATAAACCGGCTTCGCCGTCATTACATAAATCCACGCTATAACGCTCTTTTTCTAAAGCGCTACGTAAGTTATCTGCTAAATGCAAATCGTCTTCGATGACTAAAATACGCATTAATTATTTTCCTTCTCAACTTGTCCCGTGCGTTTAGAGACAATAATGTCGATAACTCGGCCTTTGGGGTTTAAGATTCGAACAACAAATTTATCCTTTTGTTCCGAAATCTTTAAAACTTTACCGTTTTCGGCTTCTTTCGCAATCGCCACTGCCTGCTTCTTATCGACCACCTTAGCGGGCGAACCAGCATGGGCCGCAGAGAGAGACAGTGTAAATGTGATAAAGATGGCTGCGATTAGTCTTAACATGATTCAAAGAGCTCCCGGTGAATCTTCGGTAACCTAATATGGGTTAACCTGTGGTTTATCCTTTGGATTAGTCCGAGGATAATCCCAAAGGCTAAGCCGTAGGCATAGCTACAGGCGGTGGCATATTGGTTAGCATACGAAACACCAATTAACCTTTACTGAACTTATGCGCCGAGTACTTTTTTAAATGGTTTAACCACAGAATTGTCGTAAACGCCAGCGGCGATATACGGGTCTTCGGCGGCCCATTCCCGTGCCTGTTGCAGCGAGTCGAACTCGGCAATAACCAGTGAGCCGGTAAAGCCGGCGTCACCTGGGTCGTTACTGTCAACAGCAGGCAGCGGACCGGCTACATGCAAGCGACCCTGGCTATCAAGCTCCTGTAAACGGGCTAAATGAGCAGGGCGAGCAGCAAGGCGTTTTTCCAGCGAATTTTCAACATCGGTTGAGTAAATCATGTACAACATAAATAAAACCAAGTATTTGGTATGAATTACTTTTATGATAGCCAGCATTGAGGGCGCTTGTAAATTTTTATCGTGCAATGACATAGTCGCTTGACGAATAAAAGGGCATGTATTAACACGAATGCACGTAATTTACGCTGTAAACAAATGCACACCGATTTACTCGGGCAAATACGTCTATAAAGCTTGAAAAGGCCGGTTTAACACTGCTAGAGTCGGGTTAAAACAATAACAAGGTTTTTCTATGAGCGAAAAACGTGAACACTTTAGCTCGCGACTGGGCTTTATTCTCGCAGCCGCCGGTTCGGCGGTTGGTATCGGTAACCTGGTTGGTTTCCCTGTATCGGCCACTAAGAATGGTGGTGGTGCCTTCTTAATCGTCTATGCCCTGTTTGTGGCCTTTATTTGTCTTCCTGTGATGATGGCGGAAATGGCCATGGGTCGTAAGGCGCAAAAAGACCCTTACGGTGCTTATCGCCAGCTATCGGGAAATTCACCCCGTTGGCGTGGTGCCGGCATTTTAGCTGTATTGACTCCCTTTATGATTGCCGTTTTCTATATGGTTATCACCGTATGGATCTTCGGCTATCTGGCACAAACTGCCTTCGGTAACCTTGAAGCCCTGGCCGATCCGGGTAACTTTGGGCGCTTTATTAATGAATACAGCGTTTTTGCCTATATGCTGGTGGTGGCCGTGGTGGTCAACCTTATCCTAGTCGGTGGCGTAAAAGACGGCATCGAAAAGGCGGCAAAGTTTTTAATGCCCGCTCTGTTTGTTTTATTGATTGCCCTGGTGGCCTATGTACTGACCTTGGACAACGCCATGGCCGGGGTGCGTTACTATGTGGTACCTGATTTTTCTAAAATGAATGCCAGTGTGCTAAACGGCGCGTTATCTCAGGCGTTTTTCTCACTGTCGCTGGGCATGGGTATCCTGATGACCTACGCCTCTTATATCTCGAAAAAAGATGATATCGTCAGTGGCGCGAAAATGGTGGCGATCACCGATTCCTTGGTGGCCTTTACCGCAGGTCTTATGGTGCTTCCGGCTATCTTCAGCTTTAATCCGAACACGGATCCAAGCGAGTTATCCGACTCTTCTGTATCCATGATTTTCGTTTACCTGCCGAAAATTCTGCTGGCACTGCAAACCGATATAGGTTACGTGGGTGCATCCATCGTCGCCTTTGTATTCTTCTTATTGGTGTTCTTCGCCGCCATCACGTCTTTGGTGTCGATCGTTGAAGTACCTACCGCGACCTTGATTGAAGAAAAGAGCTACAGCCGTAAAAAAGCGCTTGTGGTGTTAGCCGGTGCCATAGGTATTCTGACCGTGGGCTGCACCCTGTCGTTTGGCATGGTTGATTGGCTGACACAATTGACCAATTATGGCGGCAGCGACAAGAGCATGTTCGATGTGGTTTATGATGTTTTTTATGACACCATATTGCCGCTCAACGGTCTGATGGTCTGTATTTTCGTTATGTATCGCTGGAAGAAGGCCAAGCTAAGCGAAGAGCTTTCACAAGGCTCTGACGGCTATGCCGGCAGCTTTATGGAAAAGTACGTGAACTTTTCACTGTCGACCTTTATCCCAGTGATCTTATTGCTGATCTTTATTAATACCGTGGCAACCAAGTTCTTCGCCGTAAGTATCTTTGGTTTCTAAATCAAGCGCGGGTGCCTATATGGCGCCCGCATCCAAATAACTGCCCGCCCCAATCGTAAACATCCACAAGCCCCATAAACTATGTTCAAGCACGCAGGCGATAGTCGAGCGCGAATGCGCATAGGTGTAAGAAAACAATAAGCCGCCAAAAAACGCCAACAGCACAGCCACCAGATTGCCATAGACCACATGGGCCAGGGCAAATACGGCGGCGCTTAGCCACACCCGCTTGGTCTTATTGGGAATAATAGGTTTATAGCGATGAAAGAAATAGGTGCGAAAAATCAACTCCTGCGCAAGACTGAGAGCAAGGGGTAGAGGATGAGCAGCATCAACCAGCTCATGGGCGATTGCAGTGGGTAACTAAACCAGTTTTCCTGATTGATAATGCCGTACAAGACCCCAGAGAGCAGGGCGCCGGTCAGAAAAAACGTGGCCATGCGCTTTTTCACTACCGGAAACTGGCCCATGGAGGTAATACGAAAGCGTTTAAAATGAGGGTCGGTCAGAAGAATAAAACAACACACAGCGGTGAGAATGATCAGCGCCGGGATCAGCCAGTTTTGTAAATGTTCACGCAAGCCAAGGCCCACCAGGGGCAATATGATAAAAACGCAGAAAAGCTCAAGCCAGCGATACTGGGTATTAGTCAAGGAAACGCTCCATTGCTACAGCGCGATGCATTAAGTGTAGCAATGGATTGAGGCAGGGTTATGACTGTTCGTCAGGAAAATAGGGGTAGACGCGCACTATGGTAAAGATGATGGCAACAAAGGTGATCCCCATCAGCCCAAAGACCTTAAAATTCACCCAAAAATCAAGGGAGAAGTTATAGGCCACATAGATATTGAGGGCGGCAATGGCACTAAACAACACCACCCAAAAAATATTCAATTGCTCCCACACTTTTTGCGGTACCAAGATGTTGTTGGCATCACTGCTGCCGGCGTTACTGTCGGCACTGCTGTCATTTTGCTTTTCCGCCACGGAATTTAAGAGCCCAACCAAGGCTTTTTGTACCAGGTTCTTTTTGAAAAAACAGCGCGAAATAACAAGCGTCAGTGCCAAGATGGCGTAGATGAAGGTCGCCTTCCACTGAATAAAGTGCTCGTCACGAAACAAGATGGTCATGGTGCCAAGCACCAGGGCGATGGCGAAAAACACCCAGTGGCGGGTGCCGATTTTTCCTTCCTTAAAATAGGCGTAGGCCATTTGTATGGCGCTGGCAGCGACCAAGACCCCGGTGGCCCAATAGATATCGACCATTTTATAAACGGCAAAAAATAAAATTAGCGGGATATATTCGATTAGTGTGCTCATAGCCACATCCATTACTTCTGGTAGCAGGTGTTTTACCAGCATCGGCGCCTAAGCTCAAGGGTAAAGGCTGGGTTTGACATTTAAGGGCTGCGCTTTTAGGCTGCGCGCCTTTATAGTTTTTAGTAGGGATTCAAGTGAACAAAAAACAGCTTATTGATGCCATGGGGCAACACAGCGGTTTAACGAAAAAGCAATGCGCTGCGGCACTTACGGCCATGCTCGATGCCATTAGTCGTTCATTACACGAAGGTGATGCGGTATTTATTCCCAAATTTGGCAACTTCTCCTTAAGCTATCATCCGACCAAGATGGGCCGCAATCCGCAAACCGGCGAACAAATTGAAATTGCCGGGCAAAACAAGGTGGCCTTTAAGTGCGCCAAGGCACTTAAAGACCGATTACAAGCTTAGCGGGTCGCCGCCTTCATCTCGGCGCAAAATTCGCGCAGTGCCTGGCACATGGCCGCTTCATCATCCAGATGCTGGGCAATGATTTTAACCACGGCCGAGCCACTGATGGCACCGCTTGCACCGCTTTGCAGTGCTTGCCTTACATCCTCCGGGGTGCTGATCCCAAAGCCCAGCAAGGCTGGAGCGGCGTGATACTCGCTCAACTTAGTGACTAACTCCTGGGGCGGCATCTGCGCTTTGGTTTCTGTGCCTGTGACCCCGGCGCGAGAGAGCAAATAGGTGTAGCCGCGGCCATAGGAGGCACATTGGCGCAAGGTGTCATCGTCGGCATTGGGCGTGGCGATAAAAATAGGCGCTATGCCCTGGCTCATGGCCGCACGGCGAAAGACCTTGGATTCATGCAAAGGCACATCCGCAACCAAAATGGAGTCCACACCCGCTTCTTTGGCCAACCGATAAAAATTATCTATGCCCTTGGCAAACACCAGGTTTGAATACAGCAGCAGGCCGATGGGAATATCGGCGTTATACTCGCGCACCTGCTTGATGATATCGAAGCAGGTATCGGTATCGATATTTGCCGCCAAGGCGCGAATATTGGCCTGTTGTATCACCGGGCCGTCGGCAATGGGATCGGAGAAGGGAATACCCAGCTCCAAGGCATCGGCGCCGCCATCGATAAGGCTTTTAATAATCGCCAGGCTTTGCTCCTTGTTGGGATCGCCTATGGTGACAAAGGGCACAAAGGCACCTTCGTTGTTGGCACTTAGGTTGGCGAAGGTGGTGCTATAGCGGTTCATTACTGCTCTCCTTTTGCTTGTAACACAGTGTGGACATGGGCCAGATCCTTATCTCCGCGACCACTGAGGTTAACCACTAAAATGGTGTCCTGCTCTTGCTGCTCGGCATACTTTAAGGCGTAGGCTAGGGCATGGCTGGACTCAAGCGCCGGAATGATCCCTTCATTGCGAGCCAATGCCTTAAAAGCATCCAGGGCTTCATCATCGGTAATGCCCACATACTGGGCGCGCCCGGTTTCATGTAAATAGGCGTGCTGCGGTCCCACCGCAGGGTAATCCAGGCCTGCGGATACCGAGTAGGACTCTTCAATTTGCCCCTGCTCGGTTTGCATAATATAGGTGTAGGCACCGTGCAGCACACCCTTGGTGCCCTTACACAAGGTGGCACCGTGCTCGCCACTGTCCAGGCCCTTACCCGCAGGCTCAACGCCGATTAGTTTAACGCCAGGCTCGTCGATAAAGTCGTTAAACATGCCGATGGCATTTGAGCCGCCGCCAACGCAGGCGATCACCGCATCCGGCAAACGGCCTTCCGCCGCCAATACCTGTTGTTTGGCTTCTTCACCGATCATTTTTTGGAACTCACGCACCAGGGTCGGGAAGGGATGCGGCCCCGCCGCTGTGCCCAATAGATAGTGCGCGGTTTTATAGTTGGCAGACCAGTCGCGCAGCGCCTCGTTAACCGCATCCTTCAAGGTGCCGGAGCCGGCGGTGACCGGGATCACTTCGGCGCCCATTAAACGCATGCGAAACACATTGGGCTGTTGGCGCTCAACGTCTTTAGCGCCCATATAAATGCGGCATTTAAGGCCGAGTAAGGCGCAGGCCAGGGCCGTGGCCACACCGTGCTGTCCGGCACCGGTTTCCGCTATCACCTCATTTTTGCCCATACGCTTGGTAAGCAGGGCTTGGCCAAGCACCTGGTTGGTTTTATGGGCGCCGCCATGGAGCAGATCTTCTCGCTTAAGGTAGAGCTTTACCTTAGGGTTTTTGACCAGATTGCGGGTCAGAGTCAGTGGCGTTGGCCTGCCGGCATATTCGTTTAGCAATGAGTGGAACTCTTTCTGGAAGCTGGCATCCAGTTGCGCCTTGTTAAATTCATCTTCTAGCTGCTTAAGCGCCGGGACCAAAAGTTGCGGCACATACATGCCGCCGAAGTCGCCAAAATAGGCTGAATTTTTCATAACTACCTCAGTAATTCCTAATTGCCGCAAAGGCAGCGTTAATCTTATTAATACATTTTTTCCCGGGTGAGGACTCCACCCCGGAATTTAAATCTAAGCCCAAAGCCTGGGTTTGCTGGGCACTGCCGATATTGTCTGCTTGAATGCCGCCGGCGAGCATGTAGGGCGCAGTGGCGCCACCGAGTAAATTCCAGTCGAACTGCACGCCTGTACCGCCCTTGGCGGCTTTGCTATAGGTGTCGTACAGCACTCTGTCTACCCCAGCAATGCCCTCGGGAAGGGAGTCGGCCACCGCCTGAGCCTTCCAGATCTGGCAGGTCAGGGGCAGGGTGTTACGCAGGGTGCGAATATAATTCTCATCTTCATGACCATGTAGCTGCACCGCAGCTAATTTAAGGCGATTGGCGTACTCGCTGACCTGCGCAATATCGGCATCGACAAACACGCCAACATAGCGCAGCGGTGCGCTGTCGACTATGGCCGAGGCGCAGTCGATATCCACATAACGGGGCGAGCCCGGGTAGAAAATAAGGCCACCATAATAGGCACCGGCCTGGTACACGGCCTGAGCATCCTGAATGCGAGTCAGGCCACAGACCTTATTCTCGCCAAGGATCAGGCTGCGACAGGCGCCTTCTAAATCTGCCTGGGCCATCAGTGAGCTGCCTACCAGGAAGCCATCCACCAAGGGGCTTAGGCGCTTAACATCCTGATGGCTGTAGATACCGGACTCGGAGATCACCAATTTATCTTCAGGAATAAGTGAGCGCAGGCGCTCCGTGGTGGCCAAGTCCGTGCTTAAGTCCCTAAGATCACGGTTATTGATGCCGATAATCTTGGCATCTAGGGCCAGAGCACGAGTGACTTCTTCTTCGTTACTGACCTCGGTCAGCACCGCCATATTTAAGGAGTGCGCCAGCGCAGCCAACTCCAGATAGGTGTCATCATCGAGCACCGAAAGCATGAGTAAAATGGCATCGCCGCCGTGCAGGCGCGCCAGATAAACCTGGTAGGGGTCGATAAAGAAGTCTTTACAGATCAGCGGTTGATCAACAAGGGTACGTACCTTGGTCAGATAATCGTAGCTGCCTTGAAAATACTTTTCGTCGGTCAGCACACTGATGCAGCTGGCATAGTGCTTGTACACAGAGGTGATGGCATCAAGGTCAAACACCTCGCGAATTAAGCCCTTTGAGGGCGAGGCCTTTTTACATTCGAGAATAAAACTCGTTGGCGCCGCACTTAAGGCGGCATAAAAATCGCGCTGACTTGGCACGATTTGCGCGTTAAAGCTTGCCAGCGGGCGTGCCTGTTTACGCGCTTCCACTTCGATGCGCTTGTCGGCGACGATTTTTTCTAAAACATTAGCCATGGCTCACCTCGATAATGGCATTAAGTGTCTGTTGTGCCTGGCCGCTGGCCAAAACCTGGCGCACCTGCTCGGCGGCCTCCTTAAAGCTGCTCGCCTTATTATTGATAACCAACAGGGCGGCGACATTGGCAATAATGGCTCCGTTATGCGCGTCGCTCCCTTGGCCGGCTAAAATCGCGCGCGTGGCCTTGGCATTATATTCTGGGCCCTGGCCGCTGAGTTCGTCCAGGCTAAAGTGTGCCAAGCCAAAGTCGCTGGGGCTTAAGGTATATTCGCGCAACTGGCCATCATTTAGCTCTACGACTTTAGTGTCGCCGTGCAGGGCAATTTCATCGGTCCCACTGCCGTGCACTACCATGGCGCGTTGGCAACCCAGTTGCTTTAGGGTTTTTGCCATCGGCAGGCATAAGGCCGGGTCGTACACGCCAAGCAGTTGCGCCTGAGGTTTGGCCGGGTTTGCCAAGGGACCAAGCAGGTTGAACAGGGTGCGGGTTTTTAAGGTGGTGCGCACCGCCATGGCGTGTTTTACACCGCTGTGGTACAGGGGCGCAAATAAAAATGTAAAACCGGTTTGCTCAAGCAAATTAGCCGCCTGCTCTGGGGTCATATTAATATTGACGCCCAGGCTTGCAAGCAAGTCGGAAGAGCCGCTGTTGCTGGAGACGCTGCGATTACCGTGTTTGACCACATTAAGGCCACAGGCTGCGGCTACTAAAGAGGCGGTGGTGCTGATATTTATGGTATTGGCGCCATCGCCGCCGGTACCGCAGCTGTCGATTAAGTCCTTGGCCTGGGTGTGAAAGGGCACCGCATTGGCGCGCATGGCCGAGGCCGCACCGGCGATTTCGTCACTGCATTCGCCCTTGATTTTGAGTGCCGTGAGGATGGCCGCCAGGGTAATATCGTCCACACGTCCTTGCATAATGTCGTTAAACAGCGCTTCTGCCTGGGCAAAGCTCAGGTCCTGCTGTTGGTATAGTTGTGCTAACAGGTCCATGGCTTACTCCTTAGCGGTCAAATAGTCTAGACTTTGGCGCAGTAATTGGGCGCCATTGGGCGTGAGGATCGACTCCGGGTGGAATTGATACCCGAGCACCTTATCCTGCGCCTGGCAAATGGCCATGGTCATGCCGTCGTACTCGGCGATCACTTCAAGCTGGGTCGGTACGCTGGTTGCCACCAAGGAGTGATAACGGGCTACCACCAGGGTATCGCCAAAGCCGCTAAACGCCGGATGTGGTGCCAAGGAAATAGCCGATGACTTACCGTGTACCGTTTCCTTGGCGTGACCGACAGTGCCGCCATAGGCCTGAGTCAATGCCTGCTGGCCAAGGCAAATGCCAAGTATGGGAAATTGACCACGGCACAGCTCAATTAAGGCCATCAGGCAACCGGCATCGCTTGGCGCGCCCGGGCCGGGAGAGAGCACCAGCACCACGGGCTGGGTTTCGGCGCACATGCGCTGATAAATGCTCTGGGCATCGACGGTATTGCGATACACCACCAGGTCTTGTCCTAGCTGGGCAAACTCATCTACCAGGTTATAACTGAATGAGTCGATATTATCTAAGAAGTAAATCTTATATTTCATGCCCTTGTCTCCTTTTCGCGAGCAGATTGACTAGCCGCAATAGCGCTTAGCACGGCACTGGCCTTGGCACGGGTTTCATCTGCTTCGCTTTGTGGGTCTGAGTCAAACACCACGCCGGCACCAGCTTGGACATGGGCATAGCCGTCTTTTACAAAGGCACTGCGAATGACGATACAGGAGTCCATGGAGCCATCGCCGGTAAGATAACCAACGGCACCGCCATAACTGCCACGGCGTTTTTGCTCTACCTCACGAATAAGACGGGCGGCGCTGACTTTGGGGGCGCCGACCAGGGTGCCCATATTCATGCAGGCCTGATAGGCGTGCAGGGCATCTAAATCATCCTTCAATTGACCGACAACGCGCGATACCAGGTGCATCACATGAGAATAGCGGTCGACCTTAAGCAGCTCCTTAACATAGCGGGTGCCAGCCTTGCTGATGCGGGCGACATCGTTACGAGCCAAATCAACCAGCATAATATGCTCGGCGCGTTCCTTGGCATCATCACGAAGATCCAGCTCGATACGTGAGTCGAGGTCGAGATTGATACTGCCGTCGGCGTTTTTACCACGTGGTCGGGTACCGGCAATAGGGTAGACCTCAACCTGGTTGCTGCTGGCGCAATATTTCAGTGCTGACTCAGGCGAAGCGCCAAACAGGCTGAAATCCTGATCGCGCAGGTAAAACATATAAGGGCTGGGGTTTTGCTGCTTCAATCTGGCGTAGGCGGCCAGCGGCTCAGTGCAGGGCAGGGTAAAGGTGCGCGAAGGCACGACCTGGAAAATATCGCCATCGATAATATGCTGCTGCAATTGGCTAACCTGGGCCATAAAAAGGGCGTCGTCAATATCGACCTGAGCCTGGCTTGGCGATAAGGGATTTGTTGTACTCGCTAGCGTGAATTCGTTCAGGTCGTCACAGAGCGCATTAAGGCGCTCAACCTGTTGTCCAACCTCAAAACAATTGGCATGAACCTCGGGGCCATTAAAGACATTGCCGATAATTTCTGTGCTTTGTTGTTGATGGTCAATCACCACCAGGGTTTCTGCCAGATAAAAAACATAGTCGGGACAGGTGTTTTCCTTGGTGGGCACGCTGGGTAAAGCCTCCGCATTGGCGACCATGTCATAACCCATTACGCCACCGAGAAACACCGAGAAGGGGTTGTCACCGTTGCTGTCGATACGCTCAATACATTGTCTTAGGGTATCAAAAGCGTTAGCGGCCTTGAGCTTGGCATGCTCATCAAGGTTTTGGTTAACACTTGGGTAGCAAATATTCAGGGTGTCATTTTGCAACTCTGTGCTGGCATCGCTTAGGTGTTGCTGCAAATAAGGCAGTAGCTGGGCACCATTATTGGACAAGGCCTGAACCTGTACCTGGTTGCCATTGCACTCGATGCGCAGCGCCGCATCGACCAGCACCAGGCTTTTTAAATTGGCTTTGGAGTCGATTTCCGCCGATTCCAGCAATAAGGCATTGCTCTTGTCCAGCTTGGCAAACAGGCTTAGCGCCGACGGAATATAATCCCGTCGCAAACTAATGCTGGTCACTTGCCCGGCGGTCGTCGAGATGTGACTAAATATCATAAAAAAGGTCCTCATTCCCTTTTGTTTTAACCGATTTGTTCGGTTTTAAACGCTACATAATAAAAAACCCGCTGACTTAAGGATAAGCAGCGGGTTTGAAAATTGCTCAGCCATGATCAGGCCCACCCGCTAGTTCGAGTGCCACCACCAAATCATCATGTGTTTAGACTGAGTAAAAATCATTGTTAGTTACCAAATTTAGTTACAAAAAAACCCGCGACATGGGCGGGTTTGTTATCAGTTCTGTGCTGGCTACAGCCACGACTAATCCCACCCGCTAGTTCGAGTGCCACCACCAAGTGATATGAATTAGTTTTGCTGAGCGCATATTTATTTCTTTTTGAACCGAAAAATTATGCCAATTAGTAAAACTTACCTCGGCATCAGAGTCAACCCCAAGGGGCATAAAAGTGCAAAGAAAACTTTGCTGGCCTTGGCAATGACATAAGTTGCCCCTAGGCGCCGGATAAAATGGTACACTGGCAGGGATTTAACAAAAGACCACAATGGGATAACCGCGTTGAAGTATGATCTCCACAGCCACAGTCAATTTTCCGATGGCAAGTTAAGCGTTGCTGACCTTGTGCAGCGCGCCGCAGATAAGGGCGTGGATGTATTGGCCCTGACCGATCATGACACTTTGGCGGGCATTGCACCGGCGCAGGCCGCGATCAGCGAGTTGAACCTGCCGCTGACCTTAGTGCCTGGGGTTGAAATATCCACCCGCTGGCATAGTTTTGAAATTCATATTGTTGGTCTGCAGGTCGATACTGAAAACGAAGAGCTCAACGAATTGCTCGGTCAACAGCAGCAAAAACGCAGAGAACGTGCGCTTAAAATTGGTGAACGTCTGGATAAAGCCGGTTTTGAAAACACCCATGAGCAGGCCTTGGCGCTCGCTGAAAAAGCCCAGGTAACCCGCGCCCATTTTGCCCGTGTGCTGGTGGCCCAGGGCGCTGCCAAAACCATGCAAGGCGTGTTTAAAAAGTACCTCAGCCGAGGTAACACCGGCTATGTGCCAAGCACCTGGTGTGATATGGGCACGGCTATCGACGCCATTCACAGCGCCGGTGGTCAGGCGGTGTTGGCGCACCCTGGGCGTTACAAGATGTCGAATAAATGGCTGCGCAAGCTCATTGGCGAGTTTAGTGGCCTAGGCGGCGATGCCATGGAAGTGGCACAAACCCAGCAGGCTCCGTGTGAGCGGCAGTTTTTAGGCCAGCTGGCGCGTGAAAATGGACTGCTAGGTTCACAGGGTTCAGATTTCCATTTCCCTTTACCTTACATAGAATTAGGAAAGAACCTATACTTACCAAAAGACTGTGATGGCGTCTGGCAACGCTGGCAGTCACAGTCATAAAACAATACCAAGGACAGCCATGAGTCAGTTTTTCCATATCCATCCGCAAAACCCGCAGCGTCGCCTCATTCAGCAGGCGGTGGACATTATTCGCCAAGGTGGGGTGGTGGTCTACCCAACCGACTCGGGCTATGCCATCGGCTGCCAACTGGGTGAAAAGCAAGCCCAGGAGCGCATCACCCGCATTCGCGGCATCGAAAAGCACCATAATTTCACCCTGATATGTCGTGATTTATCTGAGCTTGCCACCTATGCCCGGGTCGATAACCAGATGTTCCGCCTGATTAAAAACAATACCCCGGGGCCCTATACCTTTATTTTAAAAGGTACCAAAGAAGTACCGCGCCGGGTCCTCAATGAGAAAAAGAAAACCATAGGCATTCGCGTCAGCGACCATCCTATCAGCCAGGCTTTATTGGAAGAGCTGGATGCGCCCTTGATGAGTTGCTCGCTAATTTTACCAGGTGAGCAGTTTACCGAGTCAGATCCGGATGAAATCCGCCTGCGTTTGGAAAAACAGGTGGACGTGATTATTCACGGCGGCTATTTAAGCGAGCAGGCCACGACTGTGATCGATATGTCCGAAGACGATATCGAGGTGCTGCGCATAGGCTGTGGTGACCCAAGTCCATTTCAATGACAGAGCAAGTCGTACCCCAGCAACAAAAGTTGCCTCTGGCCTTTATCCGCGGCGAAGCCGTGATAGAAAAGCCGGAGGACTTGTATATTCCTCCCGATGCCTTAGAGGTGGTACTGGAAACCTTTGAAGGTCCCCTCGACTTACTTTTATATCTGATCAAAAAGCATAAGCTCGATGTGCTGGAGCTTTCTGTGTTTAGCATCACAGAACAATATATGAAGTATGTGGAGATGATGCGCGAGTTTCAGCTTGAACTGGCGGGGGAATACCTGGTGATGGCGGCGCTGTTGGCGCAAATTAAGTCGCGATTGTTGTTACCGGTACATCAGGAGTTGGGGGAAGACGAAGAAGACCCCAGAGCCGAGCTGGTGCGCCGTCTGCAGGAATACGAGCAATTTAAAAAGGCGGCAGAGCGTCTCGACGAAATTCCGCGCCTAGAGCGGGATATCTTTACCGCTCATGCCCTGGTTGACGAGCAGGCCAAGCCCGAGCCGCTGTTCCCCGATGTCTCCATGCAGGATTTGATGCTGGCCCTGAGTGATGTGATGGCGCGGGCAAAAACCTTTGAGCATCACCACATTAGTCCGGAGCACTTATCTACCCGCCAGCGCATGAGTGATATTCTCACGCGGCTGCAACAGGCGCCGGGTTACCTCGACTTTCATGCCTTATTTACCATATCCGAGGGCCGTGCCGGTGTTGTCGTCACCTTTATTGCCATTTTAGAGCTGACCAAAGAAGGGCTGATCTTGTGTCAGCAGGCCACGAGCGAGTCTTTGATCCATGTGCGCCTAAAACCACAAGAGGCATGAAGCGCTTTGCCTTCGGGCCCGGCTCTGCCATAATAGCCGCTGCGACGGAGGTGCAGTCATGAGCAGCAGACGTATTAGTGATGAGCAACTGGTCGAGCTTATTGAAGCGGCTATTTTTGTATCACCACAACCACTGACAAAAAAACAACTAAAAGAAACCCTACTCAGTGATATCAGCGTGGCGCCCAAGCGCCTGAACCAGGCACTGGAAAGCATAGAAGAGCATTATCAAACCCGCGGCATTCGTCTGGTCAAGGTGGGCTCGGGCTATCGTTTTCAGGCCTGTAGCAGTCTCAGCCCCTGGCTAAGTCAGCTGTTTGTGGAGCGTGCCCCCAAGTATTCGCGGGCGCTGATGGAGACCTTGTCACTTATCGCCTATCGCCAGCCCATTACCCGGGGTGAGATTGAGCAGGTACGCGGCGTGACCGTGGCCAGTAATATTATCAAAACCCTGCAGGAGCGGGGCTGGGTAAAGGTGGTAGGTCATAAAGAGGTACCGGGAAGACCGGCCTTGTATGCCACCACCAATGAATTTTTAGACTATTTTTCTTTATCTGGCCTTGAGCAGTTACCGCCCTTACCGGCGCAGCAACACAGCCAGATAGAAAAACTATTACATGATCCTTCTGTGAGAGAACCATCTTAATGAGTGAAAAGTTACAAAAAGTGTTAGCCCGTGCCGGTGTTGGCTCCCGTCGTGAGATGGAGAAGTACATCGAAGGGAACCGTGTCAGTGTTGACGGCAAGGTGGCGCGTTTGGGCGACCGAGTTGAAGTAAACCAGGTGATCCGTGTTGACGGCCATATCGTCAAGATTGAGCAGCCGGCGGAGCGTATTTGTCGAGTGATCATGTACCATAAGCCGGAAGGCGAGTTGTGTACCCGTAAAGATCCTGAAGGCCGCCGCACCGTATTTGACCGCCTGCCGCGTATCGACGGCGATCGCTGGATTGCCATCGGTCGTTTGGATATCAATACCTCGGGCCTGTTGTTGTTTACCAATGACGGGGAACTGGCTAACCGCCTGATGCACCCCAGCTATGAAATCGAGCGTGAATACTCGGTACGTGTCTTCGGCGAAGTCACCAATGACACCTTGAAAACCCTGACCAAGGGCGTCGAGCTCGATGACGGCCCGGCACGCTTTCATACCATCAAGCCCATGGGTGGTGAAGGGATCAACAAGTGGTTTAATGTGACCCTGAGTGAAGGCCGTAACCGTGAGGTACGCCGTATGTGGCAATCACAGGGCGTGGAAGTATCCCGTCTTATTCGTGTACGCTACGGTGAGCTGGATCTGAATAAACGTTTGCCTCAGGGTGGCTGGGAAGAGCTGGAGCTGGGTCGCGTCAACTACCTACGTAAGAGTGTTGGCCTGCGCCCGGAAAAGCAAACCAAGTTGACCGTAGAGCAGCTGCAGCCTAAGCGTAAGGATAAGCGCGCTCAGGTGAACCGTATTCGTAAGGCAGTGAAAAAGCACAACCAACGTGTGCAGCAGCAAAAGAAACGCAGATAGTCACTGCGAAACAGCCAATAAAAAACGCCGTGTAATACGGCGTTTTTTTATGTCTAAGCCAAATTAAATTGTTGGCCTACTTTTTTGTTTGCGCATCCAGCGACTGACCATTTACCTCGATTGAGTCATCGCTCATCAGGTACAGGTAGGTCGGCATCAAATCTTCTGGCGTCGCCAGTTTATCTCTGTCTTCACCGGGGAAGGCGCTGGCACGCATGCTGGTGCGGGTGGCACCTGGGTTAATACAGTTGATGCGGATGTTGGTTTTACCCACTTCTTTTGACCAGGTTTGCATCATGCCTTCGGTGGCGAATTTAGAGATAGAGTAGGCACCCCAAAATTCACGACCCTCGCGGCCTACACCCGATGAGGTAAAGATAATAGATGCATGCGGCGCCTTGCGTAGCACAGGGAACATGGCCTTGGTTAACAGCGCTTGGGCGGTGACGTTAACCTTCATAATGCTTTCAAAGGTCGATGAGCAGAAGTGCTCAAGGGGGCCTAGAGAGCCGAGGATACTGGCATTGTTCAACAGGCCATCAAGCTTGCCGAATTGCTGCTCTATGGTGGCGGCTAAGTCGCGATAGTTTTGCTTGGTTGCACCTTTTAAATCCAAAGGTACAATCGCAGGCTGTGGGTAACCGGCGGCAACGATTTCATCGTACACGGCCTCAAGTTTTTTGGTGGTTTTACCCAGCAAGATCACTGTCGCACCGTGCTTGGCGTAAGTCAGGGCGGCAACACGGCCGATGCCGTCGCCGGCTCCGGTAACAAGTATAGTTTTTTGGTCTAGTGCATTCGCACTTGCATTGTAGTTTTGCATCAGTAGCACCTAGCGCATGATTTTTGCTGGATTTTACCACAGTCAATAAACAAGTAAGTGATTTATTACAAATTTAAGTAGCGAAACGTACCTGTTTACGATAAGTTAAACTGGTCTAATGTGTCATTAACGATTTTCTATCATTTTGATTAACATTATTTGCGCAGAACAATAAGAACAGGTTTGGAGCCAACACAATGAAAAAAATGCTACTTTCTCTCGCTGTAGCTTCTGCTCTCGCTGGCTGTGGCAGCGAAGACACGCTCGAAGAAATCAAAACAGAAACCCCAACAGTCATTCCACTATCTACCGTGGTTTTTGACCCAAGTAACGGCGCTGTGTCGGTTCCCAACGACCTGCTATTTAGCGGCACTCAAGACGGTACTTTAGCTATTCCCGGCGAAGGCGATGATTACAGTAGCCCCCAGTTGGCCCTTGGTGCCTTGGACGGCTGGTCGACGCAAACGCCATTTAAAATCGACTTAAAATTTGCATCCGGCGTAAGCTTAGATGCAACCTCGGCAGCCACCCCGGGTAGCGTGCGTATTTTTGAAGTGGTGATGGGCGCAGATCAAAGCTCGCAAAGCTGTGCTGCGGTGCCCGCTGGTATCGCTTGTGAGTTCGTTAAAGAATTAGGCTTCGGCGTAGATTTTATCACCCAGGGTAGTGGTGACGCAGTGGCCGTAGTGCCGTTGAAACCTTTCACGCAAGGCCGCTCTTACATCACGGTATTAACAACCGGTCTCAAAGACAGTGAAGGTCGCGCCATCGCGTCTTCGTCAACTTACGCCTTGGCCAGCGGTGAAGAGCCTTTGGTGACGCCAGAGCAAAAATCACTGCAGGCGGTGCTCAACAGCTATGAAAATGTCATTGTTGGCAGCACAGATTTAAGCAAGGACGATATTATTTATTCGGCGGCCATGACCATGCAATCGGCCGGCGAAATCTTGAATACCATTAAGAGTATCCTGGCGGCCTCAATACAAGAGCCAAGCCTGCCGACGCCTGCGGTGCAAATTCCAGAGCAGCCCCTTATTACCGTGGGTCAGGTCTTCGCCATGCAAGGCATGCAAGATGTGCCTGTGATGTTTAACGCGGTCAGTTATGAAAAAGGCAGCGTGCTGCTTCCTAACTATCTAAAGACTCCTGAAGGCACCGAGCTTAGCGATTTAAACGACATTTACTGGCAGGGTGCCTGCGATAATGCCGTTGCGGTGATGGCCCATAGAGCCAATGTCGGTGAAGCTTTCCCTGAACAACCACAAACGACCGAGGATGCCTTATGTCATGCTCTAAGTGGTGGGTTACTGCGCGATCTGGGTCTAGATGATAAGCGTCATCTCACCAAGTACAATAAGATCCCGAAAGTACAAAGCTACGCCAATGTGCCGGTGCAGATCACCAAGCCGAGCGATTTGGCCACCCTAAACGCCATTCGTGGTCAGTTAGGCTTGCCAGCGATGAGCATGCCTGAAGGCGGTTGGCCCGTGGTTATCTTACAACACGGTATTACCCGTCAAAAAGAAGACATGCTGGCATTAACTGGTGCGCTTAGCCTGCAAGGCTTGGCAACCGTGGCCATAGATTTACCGGCGCACGGTGAGCGCGGTATAGACGTTGACCATGATGGTAAAGACGATTTCAATGCCACCACCGGCTCTATCCTGGCCTATATGAACCTGCAATCCCTGTTGGTAGGCCGTGATAATGTACGTCAATCGACGGCGGATCTATTGGGTCTGCGTTTGGCCTTAAACTTCAGTGGCGACCCTGAACTAAACGCCCAAGACGTGAGCCTGGGTGCCATTTCCATGGGCTCTATCGTGTCGCCGTCGTTCTTGGCCACAACCAATACGCCGCTGGCACCTCAGGTAGACCCATTATTCAAGGTACATACCGCAGCGCTGAGCAGTGGTGGTGGCGGTGCCGCCAGCATCCTACTTAATTCCGATACCTTCGGTCCCTTTATCCAGGGGTCGGTATTGTTAGGCGCAGGTAGCGCAGAATCGGCCGCCTTTAGCGCCTTTATGCAAGGCGATGCCTTGGCCAGCTGTGCTCAGTATGTAGAAAACCAAGAAGCTTATGTAACTTGTAGTTATCAGGCCTTCCTGGCTTCACTGCAAGCTACGGGCGACAGTGCCAGTTTGGCGAACATTCAAGGCCTGGTCAGTGAGTTCTCATTTGCGGCGCAGACCATTATTGATGCCGGCGATCCGACCAACTACGCCATGCGTGTCAATGCTCAGGGTACACCTGTGCTGACAACCGCTGTAGTGGGTGATGGTACAACAACAAAACCCGATACCGTGGTTCCGGTACAAGTGGCAACCAACCCGATTGCCGGTACCATTCCTTTGTCGCTCTTGATGGGCGCAACGGTTGCTACCGAGATGAAAATGACTCCAGAGCCGGCCAGTTACCTGGTACGCTATGCTAAGGGTCACCATGGTTCGCTATTAACCCCAGCTCCAGATCCATCGGCTAGCCTGAGCTCTTCCGCTGAGGAAGATGCGCAAAGCAGCGCCGCGGCTAATGCGGAGATGCAGCGCCAGTTTGCTACATACCTGGCAACTAAAGGTACGGTATTGCCGATTTCAGATGCGTCTGTTATCGCCAAGTAAGCGTATAACTTAGAGATTGAAGCCGTACCCTTAGGGTGCGGCTTTTTTTATGTCGGTACGCTGTGTTACATTGCCTGCATAGTAAATTTAAGAGGAATTTCAGTGGAATACTTGTTTGAATATGGCCTGTTTTTGGCTAAAGCCCTGACCATAGTGGTGGCCATAGGTGTGGTTATTGCTCTTATTGTTGGCGCCGCGGCCAAGCCAAAAACTAAACCCGGCACTTTGGAAGTAGATGATTTATCCGAGCAGATGAAGCAGATAAAGGATGACTTCCTAGACAATACGTTGGATAAAAAAGCGTTAAAGGTACTTAATAAAGAGCGCAAGCAGGCGGCTAAGGAAGAGGCGGACAAAGAGCCCAAGGGGCGGCTTTATGTTATCGACTTTAAAGGCTCTATGGATGCTCATGAAGTTGAGTCCTTGCGCCAGGAAGTGAGCGCCATTATCAGCTTGGCGGATAAGGATAAAGACCAGGTGCTGGTGCGTTTAGAGAGCGGCGGCGGGGTAGTACACGGCTATGGCCTTGGTGCATCGCAATTACAACGTCTTAAAGATGCTGAGATTAAGCTGACCGTGGCCATAGACAAGGTTGCCGCTAGCGGTGGCTATATGATGGCCTGTGTGGCCGATGAAATAATCGCCGCGCCCTTTGCCATCGTCGGCTCTATCGGTGTGATTGCGCAAATCCCTAACTTTAATAAGGTGCTCAAAAAGCACGATATTGACTATGAGCAGATCACCGCGGGTCAATATAAGCGCACCCTGACTCTGTTTGGCGAAAATACCGATGCCGGACGGGAAAAGTTCCGTGAAGAAATAGAGCAAACTCATACTTTATTTAAGCAGTTTGTTGCCGAGCATCGTCCCGCGCTGGATATCGAGCAAGTGGCCACCGGGGAGCATTGGTTTGCCTTGGATGCCCATAACAAGGGTCTGGTGGATAGAATAAGCACCAGTGACGATGAGCTATTAAACCTGGTGAAGGACTACCAAACCTACAAGGTGACCTATAAGCAGAAAAAAGGCCTGGCGGAGAAGGTAGCAAAGAATTTTGCCATCACCATTGAGCAGCTTGGGATGCGCCTTTGGAGTAAGAGCAAAAGTCTTAGGCCTTAATTTTATAGTGTGATAAAAAAGCCTCGCGTGTTGCGAGGCTTTTTTATTTCAGATCACAGCCCGTAGGCCTGAGCCATTAGCTCTTAGCCTTGGGGTTGTATTCTTCAAGTTCCTTGGCCGATTCTAAGTCGTTAAACACGGCTTCATCGAGCTGACCTTCGGACTTGGCTACCACACAAGTCACCATACAGTCGCCGGTCACATTAACCGCGGTGCGGGTCATATCCAGCAGGCGGTCAACACCTATGATCAGGGCGATACCTTCTACCGGCAGGCCAACCTGGTTAAGCACCATGGCCAGCATGATCAGACCAACACCGGGTACGCCAGCTGTGCCTACCGAGGCCAGAGTTGCAGTAAGAATAACCATAAGGTAATCGGATAGTGTCAAATCAACCATAAAGACCTGGGCGATAAATACGGTGGCCACACCCTGCATAATGGCGGTGCCATCCATATTAATGGTGGCGCCCAGAGGCACGGTAAAAGAAGCCACAGAGTTGCTGGCGCCCAGCTTCTTGGTTGCCGTCTCAAGGGTAACCGGCATGGTGGCGCTGGAGCTTGAGGTACTAAAGGCAAACAAGCAGGTGTCTTTCATCTGCGCCAGGAATCTAAATGGACTTAGGCCGGTAAAGACTTTGAAGATAACCGAGTAGTTTATTAAACCATGGATGGCCAGAGCCAAAAGCACCACGCCAAAGTATTTGGCCAGGCTCCAGATCAGTGCGATTTCTATGGTGGTAAAGAGTTTTGCCATCAAACAAAATACCCCGTATGGGGCGATGTTCATAAGTAGGGTCACCAGCTTAAGAATCACATTGTTTAGGTCTTCGAAAATTGCGCTTAAGCGCTGTCCCGCTTCGCCGCTAAGGGCCATGGCGACACCAAAGAGTAAAGAAAAGACGATTACTTGCAGCATGTTGCCATTGGCCATGGCATCAATGGGGTTGGTCGGGAACATGCTGATGATCACCTGCGCCAGGGTGGGGGCCTGTTTGGCATCAAAGCTGGCATCATGAGGCAGGGCGATGCCTTCACCTGGGTTAAACAGCAGCGCCAGGGTGATGGCAACGGTAATGGCAATGGCCGTGGTGGCAAGGTACAAAACGATGGACTTGCCGCCCAAACGCCCCAAAGTTTTCGGATCGCTTAAGTTACAGGTACCGCAAACCAGGGACACAAACACCAAGGGCACCACTAACATTTTTAAGCTGGCGATAAAGATTTGTCCGCCGATATGGAACAGGCCATCAACGAAAAATGCTTTAATTGGCAGGGAAAAAAGCCCTAAGTTCAACAGTAATTCTTGTTCACCGCCGAGGATAAATTTGAACAGGAAGCCAACAAATACTCCCAGTCCCATACCCAGCATAATGCGTGTGGTGAGACTTAATGAACCTTGTGAAGACATAAGTAACGATCAACTTCATTATAATAATTTTGCTATAGCCTATCAGCGAACCGGCTTTAATGCAGCGAAAAACGATAACTTTTTATCAATCTGCGCACTAAATAAGCAGGCCGATAACCCTGATTTTGTGGCTCTGAACACGGGATAAACAATCAGTTTTTATGCTTTAGGAGGTAAATGCAGGGTGCGCGGTTGGCAATTTTGTTTTTATTCCTATATATTTGCCCGGATTTCGTCAGTGGCCGCTATTTTACATAATTCGCCTCTGGTTAAAAGCGCAGCAAGCGCTGGTTAAAAAATCACTGATTGGATAAAAGTTTAGTGTTAAAGCTTGTAACAATGGGTGATAGTAGATATACCTATATTTATTCGTGCCCAGGACAAGGGCAGTCATTATATATAAGAGATGGGTCAACTTAGACTATTATGGGCAAATCGCTAGTCATTGTAGAGTCTCCTGCAAAAGCAAAAACAATCAATAAATACCTGGGTAAGGACTTCATCGTTAAGTCCAGCGTTGGTCATGTCCGTGACTTACCTACGTCTGGCTCGGGTAAAGCCAAAGCACCTGCAGGCAAGTCTCCGGCAGAAGTACGTAAAATGGCGCCGGAGGAAAAGGCGGCCTATAAAAAGAAGCGAGACTACCAAAACCTAGTTGCGCGCATGGGCATAGACCCGGAAAAAGGCTGGCAGCCCCATTATGAAATCCTTCCTGGTAAAGAGAAGGTTGTTCAGGAGCTGAAAAAGCTAGCCCAAGATGCCGATGAAATCTATCTCGCAACCGATTTGGATAGAGAAGGGGAAGCCATTGCTTGGCACCTCGAAGAGATTATCGGTGGCGATAAAGATAAGTATAAGCGCGTGGTGTTTAACGAAATCACCAAAAATGCCATTCAACAAGCCTTCTCAGCTCCTGGCGAACTCAACACCGATATGGTGCAGGCGCAGCAAGCCCGCCGCTTTCTCGACCGTGTAGTGGGCTTTATGGTGTCGCCGCTGTTGTGGCAAAAAGTTGCCCGCGGTTTGTCTGCCGGTCGCGTTCAGTCTGTTGCCGTGCGTTTGTTGGTTGAACGCGAGCGCGAGATCAAGGCCTTTATTCCTCAGGAATTCTGGGATATTCACGCCGATGTTAGCGCCAAGAAAGAAGCCCTGCGCCTGTTGGTGAGCAAACAACAAGGTGAAGCATTCAAACCTGTAAATAAAGAACAGGCCGACGCCGCAACGGCACTTTTACAAGATGCCCGTTATGTGGTCAGCGAAGTAGAAGAAAAGCCGAGCAAGAGCCGTCCGAGTGCCCCCTTTATTACCTCGACCATGCAACAGGCAGCCAGTACGCGCCTGGGCTATGGCGTAAAGAAAACCATGATGTTGGCGCAGCGTCTGTACGAAGCCGGTTATATCACCTATATGCGTACCGACTCGACCAACCTGTCGCAAGACGCGATAAACATGTGTCGCGACTATGTTAACGACAAGTTTGGTGCTAATTATCTGCCGGAAACCGCCAATATTTACAGCGCTAAGGGCAATGCCCAGGAAGCGCACGAAGCTATTCGTCCTTCCGATGTCAATATACTTTCAGGTCATGTAGAAGGCGTCGACGCCGATGCCAAGAAGCTGTATGAACTGATCTGGCGCCAGTTTGTGGCCTGTCAGATGGTACCGGCGCAATACGATTTAACCACCATTCGCGTAGAAGCCGGTGACTTTGAGCTTAAAGCCAAGGGCCGAGTGATGCGTTTTGACGGTTGGACGCGAGTGCAGCCAGCGGTACGTAAGAAAAACGAAGAAGAGCAGGCGCTACCGGCATTAAAAGTCGGTGATGAACTGTCCTTGGTTGAGCTTGACCCGCAGCAGCACTTTACCAAGCCGCCGGCGCGTTTTAGCGAAGCGAGTCTGGTTAAAGAGCTTGAAAAGCGTGGCATTGGTCGTCCTTCTACCTATGCGGCCATTATCAGTACCATTCAGGATCGCGGCTATGTGCGTGTTGAAAACCGTCGCTTCTTTGCCGAGAAAATGGGTGAAATCGTCACCGATCGTCTGCTTGAGAATTTCACCGAGTTGATGAACTATGACTTTACCGCCAAAATGGAAGAACGTCTGGATGATATCGCCGAGGGCGAGCGTCAGTGGACTCAGGTACTGGATAACTTCTACGCCGACTTTAGCAGCCAGCTGAGCATTGCCGGTGGCGATGAAGCCGAAGGCGGCATGCGCCAAAATCAGATGGTGGAAACCGATATCGATTGTCCGACCTGTGGTCGTAAAATGGGTATTCGTACCGCATCAACCGGCGTGTTCTTGGGTTGTACCGGCTATAACCTGCCGCCGAAGGAGCGTTGTACCACCACCATGAATCTTACCCCAGGTGAGGAAGCGGTGAACGCCGATGAGGTGGAAGACGTAGAAACCTCGACCCTGATGCAGATGAAGCGCTGTCCTAAGTGCGAAACGGCGATGGACTCTTACCTTATCGATGAAAACCGTAAACTGCATGTCTGTGGTAATAACCCGGGTTGTAGCGGCTATCTTATTGAACAGGGTCAGTTTAAGCTTAAGGGTTATGATGGTCCCATTATCGAGTGCGATAAATGTGGCAGCGATATGGAGCTGAAAAACGGCCGCTTCGGTAAATACTTCGGCTGTACCAATGAAGAATGTAAAAACACTCGCAAGCTGTTGAAAAATGGTGAGCCGGCGCCACCAAAAGAAGATCCTGTGCACCTGCCGGAACTAGAGTGTGAGAAATCGGACGCCTACTTTGTGTTACGTGACGGCGCTGCAGGTATTTTCCTTGCCGCTTCGACCTTCCCGAAATCAAGGGAAACACGAGCGCCTAAAGTGGAAGAGCTGCGACGCTTCCGTGACCGAATTTCACCGAAATTCTATTACCTTGCCGACGCGCCTAGTGAGGACTCGGATGGTAACCCGGCGATAGTCCGCTTTAGCCGCAAAACCAAGTCTCAGTATGTGATGACAGAGGTAGATGGTAAGGCCACGGGTTGGAAGGCAACCTATGAGCATGGCAAATGGGTGGTGGAAGAAAAGCAAAAAGCCGCTGCTAAAAAGGCCAAATAGGGCTCGCAGTAAGTCCATCTAACTCGCTATAAAAAAAGCCGCTCTGGATTCCAGGCGGCTTTTATTTTCCCCTAGGCTTATAGCAAGCGTTTGAAAGCGCTTGCTATGAATAAGCTAAGTGGTTATTTGATATCTACTTTTTCTACAGTTTGATAGCCCGCTGAGGTCAACTCCTCATTGACGCAGTCCAAAACATACTTGTACAAGCCTTGCTCGTCGATGTCATCTTCCCTGGCCCAGTCTAGGCACATCTGCGTGTACTCCTTGATCGTCTCCGCGGGGGCGACTGGTAAATCATCACTGGCGTAAGCATTGCTTAAGCTAATAGCAAATAACACACTTAAAACTTGGCATTTCATATTCTTATCCTCTAGGAATTAATATCGTTGCCATGGTTGCCAAGGGCAAAACCATTCAACATGGCTGTATTTTTAGCTCAGTGTTGGTACTTAGAAAAGTGAGTTATTTTTATCGTTAGGATAAAGAAAATCGCCGTTATGCAAGGTAAGATTTGCCGATAAAAAAAGAGCACCTTAGGGTGCTCTTGTGGGTGTGCGCTAGTCACTGTGAATCTTGTTGACCGGTTTTAAGCTTGCTTAAAGCGTGCTTAAAGCGTGCTTAAAGCTGCGCGAACCAGCAACCAAAGCCAGGCAGAGTCAGGGTGTTGCCCTCAAGCGTGCCGGTGTGATGGCTAAGCTGGTTAAACTGCTGCACAGGCTGTGCCTCTAGGTCTATCTGTGCGCTCTGCGCTGCCAGGTTGAAGTAACACAGCAGGGTTTTGCCCTGATGCTGACGACGAAACGCTAAGATTGGCTCATCGCTGTCAATAAAGGCGATATCGCCTTCAAGCAATACGCTCTGACTGCGACGCCAATGCATAAACTCTTGATAGGCCTTAAGGATAGAGTCCTGCTCTTGCTGTTGTGAGGCCACATTGTTTACCAGGTGGGCAGGGCTCAGTGGCAGCCAGGGCTTGGCACTGCTAAAGCCGCCTTGTTCAGTGTCTTGCCAAGGCATGGGCGTACGACAACCGTCACGGCCTTTAAAGTTTGGCCAGAAGGTGATGCCATAAGGGTCTTGTAGATCTTCAAACGCCACGCTGGCTTCGCCCAGACCCAGTTCTTCACCTTGATACATGCACACACTGCCGCGCAGTGACGCTAGGAGTGCGGTCAACATTTTCACCTGCTGTTGCTGTATTTCGCCGCTTGGTGACCAGCGGCTGGCAACGCGCTCCACATCATGGTTGCTAAAGGCCCAGCACGGCCAGCCTTCAAGCATACGCGCTTCTAAGGTTTCCACCGTGGTGCGAATGTATGCACTGCTGTAGTCATTGGTTAGCAACTCAAAGCTGTAACCCATGTGCAGTTTGTCGCCACCTGAGGTGTACTCGGCCATGGTCGCTAAGGAGTCTTCCGAAGAGATCTCACCCAGCGCTACTGTGCCTGGGTACTTGTCGAGCAGGGCCCGGATATCGCGCATAAACTCTAGGTTTTCTGGCTGTGTATTATTGTAATAGTGGTATTGGAAGGCGTAAGGGTTATCTTCGCTAAAGCCACGACCCTGACGTTTTTCCTTCGGCTTGGCCGGATTGTCACGGAGCTGGGCATCGTGATAGCAGAAATTAATGGCATCCAAACGGAAACCATCAACGCCTTTTTCCAACCAGAACTCAACATTATCGAGTACCGCTTTACGTACGTCCGGGTTATGGAAGTTAAGATCCGGTTGCTCGGTTAAGAAGTTATGCAAATAATACTGACCGCGACGGGGCTCCCATTGCCATGCCGGACCGCCGAAAATAGACAACCAGTTGTTCGGCTGAGTGCCGTCTTCGTTGGCATCGGCCCACACATACCAGTCGGATAAGTCATTGTCTTTGCTTTCGCGGCTTGCTAAGAACCAAGGGTGCTGATCTGAGGTATGACTTAATACCTGATCGATAATAATCTTGATGTCACGTTTATGGGCTTCGGCTATCAGCTCATCGAAGTCAGCAAGGTCGCCAAACAGGGGGTCGATATCGCGGTAGTCGCTAATATCATAGCCAAAGTCTTTCATCGGAGACTTAAAAAACGGCGAGATCCACACGGCATCCACGCCGAGATCGTTAATATAGTCTAAGCGGTTGATAATACCGCGAAGATCGCCAATGCCATCGCCATTGGTGTCTTGAAAACTGCGGGGATAAATTTGGTAAATAACCGCACCTTTCCACCATTGTGGGTTTGCCATATCACACTCCAGATGAAAACCTAATTAGTCAAACTGAGAAAAGAATACGGCATGCTACAAAGGCTTGTAAAAGAACTGCATACGTATGCATTGTGGATACGTATGCAGAAAAAGAAGCAAAAGCCTCCTATTGGGCTGCAAAAGGGGCTGGAAGTAACTCAAACCAAGTTTACCAATGGGGAAAATAAATTACTTGGTTGTCATAAATGCAATAATGAGAATGCACTGAATTTGGGCGTTGCGGCAGGGTTTTGCACCAGCATGGTGTAATTTTATTTTGGTCTGACCAATTAACACTGTGTCGAGCGTATAAATCAAGGCTTGGGCTTGAGCAAACCAAGTGGTGACAGAGGTCGGGCTTTTATTAACATTTACCCTGTTGTAATGGCTTCTTATTTGCCACCCAAGACGTTTACAAATGCGTCCTCGCTGCAGGGTGCGTCAGTGGGCGTTATGGCTATAATGATGTAACAGTTGTTGTAACCTTAATGTTAATAAAATACCTGTTGCGGGGCCTGAATACGTATGCATAAATTTGTTATTAATTTAGCACGGGAGTTAGTATTTTTTGTGACAACAACATGAGCCAACTTGGTGCAGCGCTAACTTCCACCTCGTTCGGCCACACATTATGGTTAATTGGGGTAAAACAGTATGTCTATGTTCAAACCAAGTATGCTAACTCTTGCGCTGATCAGCGCCGGGGTTGCCAGTAGCAATGTTGCGTTGGCGCAAGAAAATGACGCCGCGAACATCGAAGAGCAACAAAAGGTTGAAGTGATCGAAGTGCGCGGTTTCCGCCGCAGCGTCGCCGAGTCAATCAACACCAAGCGTTTCGCCAACGAAGTGGTAGAGTCTATTTCTGCCGAAGACATTGGTAAGCTACCGGATTCATCTATTGCCGAGTCAATCGCGCGTCTACCGGGTCTAACTGCCCAGCGCCTAGATGGCCGTGCATCACGCGTTAGCGTACGTGGTTTTAGCGAAAACGAAAGCGCCACTACCTTTAATGGTCGCGAGCAGGTTTCAATCAGCGATAACCGTGGTGTTGAGTTCGACCTGTATCCTTCTGAGATCATGAGCGGCGTAACCGTATATAAAACACCGAGTGCCTCGATTGAAGCCGAAGGCATCGCCGGTGTGATCGACATGCAAACCGTACGTCCTTTAAGCAAGGGCGAGCAGGTTATCCAATTCAATGGTCAATTTGAGCAAACCAGTTTCGATAAGTTAAACCCGGATGGCGACGATAAAGGTTTCCGTGGCACCATCTCTTATATCGATCAATTTGCCGATGATACCTTGGGTGTGGCCTTTGCGTACACCACCATGAGCTCGCCTAACCAGGAAAAGCGTTGGAACTCATGGGGTTACCCTGATGTTGAAACGCCCGATGGCAACACCTATTCTATCCTGGGCGGCGCCAAACCTTTCGTTCGCTCTTCTACACTAGAGCGCGACTCGGCCATGTTGGTGCTTGAATATGCGCCGACCAGCGACCTGAACATGACCTTTGACGCCCTGTATGTGGATTTCTCTGATGAGAAGATCCTCCGTGGTATCGAGGTACCTTTTGCCTGGGGTCAGGGTACCAGAACACCACTGGTCGTTGATGATGAAACGGGATTTGTTACCAGTGCAATTACCCAAGGTCAGCGCGTTGTCGTACGTAACGACTTTGAAGAGCGTAAGGCCGAGCTTACTCAGTTTGGTTTTAATCTTGAGTATCAAGTAAGTGATGAATGGTCGGTTGAATTCGACGCCAGCCGCTCTGAAGTAGACCGTCAGGTATGGAGTATCGAAAGTTATTCGGGTACTGGTCGCGGCGACAACAATGGCGTAGCCGATGATTTGGGCTACACCTTCAACAGTGGCAACACAGGCGCCCAGTTTACTCATGGTCTGGATTACAGTGACTTTAACCTGATCCAACTAGGTGGCCCGCTATCCTGGGGTCACAGCGCCGCATTAAATAATCACTACGGCCTGACTGGCACTGAGTATCAAAATACCGCTCAAGATGGCTTTATTAATGCGCCGGAAGTTGAAGATGAACTGACGACGTTAAAACTAGCGGCCAAAAAGCTGCTCGACAACGAATATATCAATAGCATAGATTTTGGTATCTCGTACCGTGACCGTGAAAAGACCAAGCTGTCTGAAGGTTACTTTATGACGCTTGCGGATTTCTCATTGAGCAACCCAGGCATGCTAGTGGTACCAGAGCAATACCGTTTAGGTACAGCCGATCTTAGCTTTATCGGCATGGGCGAGATGATCGCTTACGATACCCGCGCCCTTGTTGACGACGGTTATTATAATCTAATGGCCGAGAGCCTGACCGATTCTAAGCACTTAACGCGTTCTTGGACAGTGCAAGAAGAAGTGACGGCCGCCTTTGTGCAAGCCAATATCGATGCCGCTTTGGGCGATGTGCCAGTGACAGGTAATGTTGGTCTGCGTTATGTACGCACCGAGCAATCGTCACAAGGTTATGCCTTTAGCGTTGACGCCGATGGCCTAGTAGTGGCAGAGCCAACCGATATCAGTCACGATTACTCACACTTGTTACCTAGCATCAACCTGAACTTTGCCATTACAGAAGATCAAACCGTACGTTTTGGTGCAGCTAAGACTATTTCTCGTGCTCGTCTGGATGAAATGAATGCCTCTATCGATGCCTCATACAATCCGGATCGACCTGATGAAAACGGTAATCACTGGTCTGTATCCGGTGGTAACCCATCGCTGGAGCCAAAAGAAGCAACAGGTTTTGACTTAAGCTATGAAAACTACTTCAGTGATGAAGGCTACTTCTCCGTTGCCGTGTTCTACAAGGACCTGAACGAGTGGATTTTCGACGGTATTTATGAAGCGGATATGAGCGGCACTGCCGATCCGGCCACTGGTCTAGTGCCGGAGCACAGCACGGCGACCGGCTCGGGTAAAATCAATGGCGGTGGCGGCGACCTATGGGGTTACGAACTATCACTTGCGCTGCCGTTCAATCTTTTTGCCGATGAGCTTGAAGGTTTTGGTTTACTGGCCAGCCACACAGGCGTAGAGCAGGATGTGGAAACCCCTAACGGTGATGAATATGAACTGCCGGGTCTGTCTGATAGTATTCAAAGCTTTACTCTTTACTATGAGCGTTATGGTTTCAGTGCCCGTACCAGCATGCGTAAGCGTAGCGACTTTAAAGGCGATATCTATGGCCCTGGTTTCTCAACCGATCAGGTTGCTATCCAAGGCGAGACCATTTGGGATGCGCAAATCGGTTATGACTTCGGTGAGTCGGGTATTGCCGGCCTAGAAGGTCTGGAAATGACCTTCCAGGTACAAAACATCACCGAAGAGCCGTTTGTATCACTGCAAGGTGATAACTCGCTGCAAGTACGTGACTACCAGGATTATGGTCGTACTTACTTGCTGGGCTTCAAGTATGAGCTATAACTCTTAACTGAAGTTAAAAAAAGCCCTTGAATTTTCAAGGGCTTTTTCACAGGAGCAGGATAATGGCGGAAGTGAAAAAGGTATTGATCCTCGGTGGTGGTACCGCTGGTTGGCTTAGTGCGGCCTTATTGGCAAAACTGATGGGCGAGCGTCTGGATATTACCCTGGTGGAGTCGACGCAAATTGGCACAGTAGGGGTAGGCGAAGCCACCATTCCCCCGATAGTCGCTTTTAATCAGGCCCTTGGCATAGACGAGCAAACCCTGGTAGAGTGCACCAGCGCCACCATTAAACTGGGTATTGAGTTCGAAAACTGGGGGCAGGTGGGCGAGCGCTATATGCATGCCTTTGGCTCACTCGGTAAGGCGTTTCCCTTTTGTGACTTCCACCATATTTTTCATGCCGCAAAAGAGCAGGGTTACAGCGGCTCGCTGTGGGATTACTCATTAAATTATCAGGCTGCCAAAGCCGAGCGTTTTACACCCTTGGCACAGATACCCGGTACACAATTGCCCGGCACCCAACATGCCTATCATTTCGATGCTTCACTTTATGCCCAATTGTTACGTGAGCGTGCCGAGGCCATGGGTGTGACGCGCATAGATGCCAAGGTGATGCAGGTGAGTCAGCATAACAACGGCGATATTCGCGCCCTGACGCTCGACAACGGCAGCGAGATTGAAGCCGACTTGTTTATCGATTGCAGCGGCCTGCGTGCTTTGCTTATCGAGCAAACCCTGGGAGTGGGCTTTGAAGACTGGGGCCACTGGTTGCCGTGCGACCGTGCCATTGCGGTGCAATGCGAATTGCCCGAAGGGCACAGCCCTAAACCTTATACCCGGGCCATCGCCCGCGAGTGTGGCTGGCAGTGGCAAATCCCGCTACAACATCGCATGGGTAACGGTTTGGTGTATTGCTCCCGGTATATGGATGAGCAGCAGGCAATGACCCAGTTGCTTGAAAACCTGCCGGGTAAGCCCATTACCGAGCCCAGGGTTATTAAATTTCGCACCGGGCAGCGACGCAAACAGTGGCAAAACAATGTGGTGGCCATTGGCCTCAGCAGTGGCTTCTTGGAGCCCTTGGAGTCCACCAGTATTCACCTTATTCAAACGGCGATTATTCGACTGGTTAAACATTTCCCCCAGAGGGAGATTAGCACTGAGGCGCGGGATTCCTATAATCGGCAATTTAGTACGGAAATGGCGCAAATTCGCGATTTTATCATTCTCCACTATGCCTTGAACCAACGCCAAGACAGCGCCTTTTGGCGCCACTGCCAAAGCATGGAATTGCCGGAGTCTTTAACGCAAAAGCTGGAACTGTTTAAAAAAACGGGTACGGTATTTCGCTATCAGGATGAGCTGTTCGCCGAGGTTGCCTGGCAGCAGGTGTTGCTTGGACAAAATTGCTGGCCGCAGCAACATCATCCCTTGGCAGAGCAATTTAGCGCCGAGCAGCGCGGCGAATTGTTGGCCAGTTTGCGCACCTTAATTGAGCGCACAGTGGCACAAATGCCGAGCCACCAGGATTATCTCGGTACCTTAGTAAAAGGCGCCAAACAAGGGCGCTGATACTCGCCTGAATCCGCGGATAATATGGCACCGGACTGGTTTGAATACGTATGCACGCCATACCCAAGCGGGTCCAGAGCACGTAATATTTTTGTCATAACAAAAGATAAATAAAGTAAGCGAATGATAAATAGCAAGTTGAAAACGCCGTTATTGGCACTGTCGCTCAGCGCCGTGCTTGTCGCCTGTGGCCAGCCGCCACAACAACAAGACACAAGCACTGAAAGCACCGCAGAGCAGGGCATGCAGCAGATGCAAAAGCCCGTGGTCTATCAGGTATTTACCCGTTTATTTGGTAATACCAAGAGCACCAATGAACCCTGGGGCACGCTGGAGCAAAACGGCGTCGGTAAATTTGCGGATTTCAATGATGCGGCGCTTATAGGCATTAAAGAATTAGGTGTGACTCATATCTGGTATACCGGTGTTTTGCACCATGCCATGGTGACCGACTACAGCGATTTTGGCCTGCCAAGCGATGATCCAGACGTGGTTAAAGGCCGCGCCGGCTCGCCCTATGCCATTAAGGATTACTACAATGTGAATCCGGACTTGGCATCCAAACCCGCCGACCGCCTGCGTGAATTTGAAGAGCTGATCGCACGCACCCATAAGCATGGCATGAAGGTGATCATCGACATAGTGCCCAATCATGTCGCCCGCGATTATCATTCCGTCAGCAAGCCTCAGGGCACTGCAGATTTCGGTGCCAATGACGATACCAGTGTCGCTTATAAGCGCGACAACAACTTCTATTATGTGGCCGGTGAGGACTTTATTGTTCCCCAAGACACCAACTATCAGGTGCTGGGCGGCCAAAGCCACCCGCTTGCGGACGGTAAATTTGCCGAAAGCCCGGCGAAATGGACAGGTAATGGTGCTCGCAAGGCCCAGCCGGATATTAACGACTGGTATGAAACGGTAAAGATCAACTATGGCGTCAAGCCGGATGGCAGCTATGACTTCCCCCGTTTGCCGGATAACTACGCCGAGCTGGATTATCGTGCCCATTATGCCTTTTGGCAGGAGCAGGAGCTGCCCGATAGCTGGTATAAGTTCCGCGATATCACCCAATACTGGCTCGAAAAGGGCGTCGATGGCTTCCGCTACGATATGGCGGAAATGGTGCCGGTGGAATTTTGGAGCTTTTTAAACTCCTCCATCAAGATGAGCAACCCGGATGCCTTCTTGCTGGCCGAGGTTTATAACCCCGAGCTGTACCGCCCTTATATTCATTTAGGCAAGATGGATTACCTGTACGACAAGGTCGGTTTCTACGACAGCCTTAAGGCCATTATTCAAGGTAAAGCAGAGGCCAGCGAGCTGCTGGCAACGCACCAAGAGGTGGCAGATATTGAACAGCATATGCTGCACTTTTTGGAAAACCACGATGAGCAGCGCCTGGCGAGCCCGGATTTTGCTGGCGATATGCGCTGGGGCAAGCCGGCGATGACGGTCTCAACCCTGATTGGGCGCTCACCTAGCATGCTGTATTTCGGCCAAACCGTGGGCGAAGACGGCTCTGAAGAGCCGGGATTCGGCGACCCAACGCGCACCAGTATTTTTGATTATATCGGCGTGCCCGCGCATCAGCAGTGGATGAATGGCGGCAAGTTCGACGGCGGCGCGCTTAACGATGAGCAGCGTGCGCTGCGCCAGTTTTATATAGATTTGATGGCGCTTAATTCTCTTCCTGCAATTGTCGCCGGTGAGCTGATCCCAGTGCCAAACTCGGCGCCCCATGCAGTGATCAGTTTTGAGCGCAGGCTAGGCGATCAGCGTATTGTCGTGGTTGCTAACTTTGGCAAGCATCCGGTGTTTGTGGATATTGAGCCAGAGGAAGCCATGGTCGGGAAAACCCTCCTGGGTACGGATCCTCTGTATTTAGATAAGGAAATTCCAATCAAGTTGCCATATCAGGGCGTTACCGTGTTTCAGATGGGGATCCAAGTAGATGAATATTGAAAGGCCTAGCCTGAGCTTCTGGCAAATTTGGAACATGTGTTTGGGCTTTATGGGCATACAATTCGGCTTTGCCCTGCAAAATGCCAATGTCAGTCGTATTTTCCAAACCCTGGGTGCCGATATCGATGATATTCCCATTCTTTGGGTCGCAGCGCCTTTAACCGGTTTGATCGTACAGCCGATCATCGGCTATATGAGCGATAAAACCTGGGGACGCTTAGGCCGTCGTCGTCCTTACTTTTTCTATGGTGCCATAGTGACCACGGCAGCACTTCTGGTAATGCCGAACTCGCCAACTCTGTGGGTTGCCGCCGGTATGCTGTGGATTATGGACGCGTCCATTAACGTTACCATGGAGCCGTTTCGTGCCTTAGTGGGCGATAATCTGCCGAATAAACAGCGGGCCCTGGGTTATTCGCTGCAAAGCTTCTTTATCGGCATAGGCGCCGTGGTGGCCTCAAGTCTGCCTTGGATTCTGAGTAACTGGTTTGATGTCAGCAATACTGCCGCTGCCGGGGTGATCCCTGAGTCGGTGCAATATGCCTTCTATATTGGCGGTGCCTTCTTATTGGTGAGCGTGATGTGGACAGTGTTTACCACCAAGGAATACAGTCCAGAGCAGTTGGCGGCGTTTGAAAAGAGCGAAGCGCATCTTGAGAGCGACACGCAAAAGCAAGAGATTAATTTTGGCCGCACCATGAGCATCAGTGGTGTGATTGGCGTGTCTATTATCGCCTTGGTGACGGCCCTAGATCTGGAAAAAGAGCTGTATCTGCTGGGCGCCGGACTAGTGGCCTTTGCCTTGTTGCAAGGCATTGCCCTGTGGCAGCGAGCGAAGGAATACACAGAAAACGGCTTTTTCGCCGTGGTTTACGATGTTTTCACCATGCCAACGGCCATGCGCCAGCTGGCCTGGGTGCAGTTTTTCAGCTGGTTCTCACTGTTTGCCATGTGGATTTATACCACGGCGGCGGTAACCAGTTACCACTACGATACCTTAGATGTGACTTCCAAGGCCTATAACGACGGTGCCGACTGGGTGGGGGTACTGTTTGCCGCCTACAATGGTTTTGCCGCTTTGGCTGCCTTGATTATTCCTATCATGGTTAAGCGCATGGGCATACGTTTGACCCATGCGCTGAATCTTATCTTAGGCGCGGCGGCGCTAATCAGCTTTATGTTTATTGCAGATCCAAGCTGGTTGATGTTGCCCATGGTAGGCATAGGTTTTGCCTGGGCGTCGATTCTCTCTTTACCTTACGCCATGCTATCGACCACTTTGCCGAGCGCAAAAATGGGGGTCTACATGGGTATTTTTAACTTCTTTATCGTTATTCCACAGTTGCTCGCGGCCAGCATCCTGGGTCTTATTCTCAAGCATGGGTTCGCCAACCAGCCTATTTATGCCTTAGTGATTGGCGGCATTTCCTTTGTCCTAGGTGCCATCGCGGTTAGTCGAGTCAAATTAGTAAAATAATAAGGGGACACTCAGTGAAAGTTTTAAATTCAATTATGGCGGCCATGCTGGTCGCAGGGCTGACGGGCTGTAACAGCGCCGAGCAGCAAACAACTCAGGTACAGGCGGTAGCGCCGGGTGCTCCTGGTGACACCCCTTATTGGGCCTATTCGGGCAAAACCGGCATAGGCACCTCATTTGAGGCCTATGACAATGGTCAATACAGCGACCAAGCCAGTACAGGCGCCGTGTCTAAGGTGTGGTTCTCCCTGGCGAAAGGCATGATCACCGAAACCATGTTTGGCCTTATCCACCAGGCGCAAATTCGCGATATGCAGTTTATTGTCACCGGCGATGACTTTGTGGTCAGCGAGCAAGATGGCTTAAAAAACACGGTTGAGTACCTGGATACCGACGAGCAAGGCCGTCCGCTTTCTTTGGCCTACCGGGTAACCAGTGAAGATGAGCAGGGGCGTTTTCGTATTATCAAGGATATCTTTACCGATCCGGATGCTCAGTCACTGATGGTGCGTGTGCGCTTTGAAGCAAACCAGCCTGGCCTAAGCGCCCATGTGCAGGTTAACCCCTATGTAAATAATGATGGCTTAAATGACAGCGCCAAGGTGGCCGGCGATGCATTGCTTGCCTACAGCCAAGGCAAACACTTCTTAAGCCTGCAAAGCAAACAGGGCCTAAAAGATGCTTCGGTAGGCTTTTTCGGTCAAGCGACCGTTTAACCCAGCTCAATAAAGGTAATAGCTTTGCCCGCTACACCAGCACCGGCGAGCAAACCGGGAACGTCACCATGAGTGCGACCCTGGGTGAGATTAAAGAAGGTACCGAATTTGATTTGGTACTGAGCTATGGCAACACGGAGCAAAACGCTCTGGCCGAGGGGCAAAAGACCCTGAGTCGAGGCTATGACACAGTATTGGCGCATTACAATGGCGAAGGCGACTTTATTGGCTGGCAGGACTATTTGCAAAGCCTGTCTGTAACAGATTTATATGCTGCGACCAAAGACGGCGGCAAGCTGCTTAACACCAGTGCTCTTGTGCTTAAAGCGCAGGAAGATAAAACCCATGCTGGCGCGCTTATTGCGTCCTTGTCGAACCCTTGGGGTGATACGGTCAAAGCCGAGCAGGGGCACACAGGCTATAAGGCGGTTTGGGTGCGTGATTTCTATCAGGTGGCCATGGCGTTTTTGGCCATGGGCGACAGTGACACCGCCAAGGCTGCATTCAACTACCTGCCTAAGGTTCAGGTGCGTGAAAACACGCCCGGCAATCAGGGCGACAGTGGCTGGTTCTTACAAAAGACCCATGTTGATGGTGAGTTGGAATGGGTGGGTGTTCAGCTGGATCAAACCGCCATGCCTATTATGCTGGCGTGGAAACTTTACCAGGGTGAGGTACTCACCAAGGAAGAGCTAAGCAACTGGTATGCAGATATGCTTAAACCTGCCGCCGACTTTCTCGTTGACGGTGGCCTGGCGAAAATTCTTTGGAATGATGTGCAGATCACCCCGCCGTTAACCCAACAAGAGCGTTGGGAAGAGCAGGCCGGTTATTCGCCCTCAACCACGGCCGCGGTCATTGCGGGCCTTATCAGTGCCGCGGAAATCGCCAAGCTCAGCGGCGATGATAAAAATGCTGCACGTTACCTAGCAACGGCCAAACAATATAACCAGGACGTTGAAGCCCTGATGTTTACTACCAAGGGTACGCTCAAGGGCGACAATGCCAATGGCCGTTATTTTGTGCGTATCGCTCAGGACCTGAATGCCAATGCCGATACCAAGTTGGCCGCCAACAATGGCCGTCAGGGCATGGATAAGAAGCAGATCCTCGATGGCGGTTTCCTGGAGCTGGTGCGTTATGGCGTACGTGCAGCAAGCAGTGACTCGGTACTCGAATCACTGCCGGAGTACGATGACCAAACCCTAGCGGAAAACCTGCGCGTTAAATACAGCTTCACCGATGCCGAAGGCGAGGCCTTCCCGGGCTGGCGCCGTTACGGTAACGATGGCTATGGTGAAGATGAAAAACGTGGTACCAACTACGCCGAGGGTGGAGTGAATAGCGATGGTCAACGCGGTCGCGTATGGCCCTTCTTTACCGGTGAGCGCGGTCACTATGAAATTGCCGTGGCGCAATCGCTAACAGGCGACGCTGCGGCGCAGAAGTATGCGGATATCCAGCAAACCTATGTACGCGGTATGGAAGGCTTTGCCAATAAGGGCATGATGCTACCCGAGCAGGTATGGGATGGCGTTGGCGTTAACCCCTTCGGTTATGAGATGGGGCAGGGCACCAACTCGGCCACACCTCTGGCATGGACTCACGCCGAATACGTGAAACTGCTGCGCTCACTAAGCGATAAACGGGTGTGGGATCACTATCCTGTGGTAGAGCAAAAACTTAAGCAAGATTAATTGGGCTGCGACCAATTAGACAAAAAATGCCGCCTATATTTATAGGCGGCATTTTAGTGTGGAGTCGTTTAAAACTGTGTCGATATTAGGTTAGACAAGGCTGATTGTGAGTAATTAAGATCATTTACTGTCAATTGAACTGTCTTGGTTTTAGCTTGCGCATATTCAGGGTCATTAAAGGTACTGGGTTGTCTAGTCGGACGTCGCTTCATATAGTCTTCGTAGCCGGCTATGCCGCCATAGTCTCTAGCTGTTACAGACATACTTAGTGAATTCACCTTAGACTCAAGTACTGACTCATCTATAAACTCAGCAAGGTTTAAATTTTCGATATTTACACTTGTGCCGCTTGGCGGCGCAAAAATACTCCAAGCAAGAAGTGGCCGAGTATTGTAGGAGGCTTCCATGCCAATGAAAATGAAAGCGTAGTCTACTCCGCTCTGGGCTATATCATAATATTGACCGTCAAGAGTCAGTACAGAGGCCAGGTCATCTAAACTCAGAGCCATGGGTGGTAAATCAAATGTTTGATTAATCTCTTTGGTTCTGACAGTTGATGAGGTGATGACGTACCCATCACCGGATGGATTGTCTAAATTTTCATGTTCGTATGCAGTAATGCTGTGGTTCTCTATGCTTTGATGGGTGAAAGCGAAGACATCTTTGGAGCCGTTAACTCCATAATTGTACAAGTGACTATTACTATCAACGATAGCAGAGACTTGCTTGTAAAACATATCAGAATTAATGACAACAGGGGTACCGACAAGCTCCGCTGCAACCTCAGTTGTGCCGCCGTCATTGAGGTCGGCGAATAAAGCGCCATACGCTTGCTCAGGCGAGCTAAACTGGTTAATCACAGAAAGCTGCGGCCATTGCTCGGAACCACTTTGTTTACACTGAACAACTGCTTGGTACGTGACTGAACCAACGCCTTTTTGATAGGTGTGGAACATTGCACCATATAACATGCTACTTTCTACATAGCTGTTAACGCGTGCGGGGATGGCTACTTGTACATTGCTGGTCCTACATTCACATGCACTGGTATCATCCGTTTGCAAAGCGTTTTTTCCTAAATCGATCACAGGGTGGTCAACGAAGGTGAGCAAATCTACGGGCGTAATACCATCGATTTTCTCTTGGACTAGCCTGACTAAAGAAAATGTTTCGTGATCCTTCGTTGTTGGGTAGCTAATGACGCCATTGTCATCGGCATACACCGTGGCTTTGTTGGAATAATCGGCATTATGTATGATCAGGGCTGCATCCCCGTCCGGGGTTTCGTTGCCACACGCGTCCCTATACACAGCGGTAATGGTTAACGTTTTACCGCTGGGTTCAGGGGGCGTTGTTGAATCAGAGCCGCCAGAGCCACCACAACCGGCTAATACGGCAATACTTAATGCACTTAGGAAAAAGCTGCGATACATAGGACAAGTTCCTTCTTTTATTGTTATTGACTAGGGGGGCATTTTCATAATAGCCCTTGATTTATTATTGTAAATAAAACAAGGAGTTAATTAACATGTGTGTCAAAGTGTGCGTTATACTCCTGTGAGTATTCTAGGTCGTTTTATCTAGACGCTGTTAAGAAGTGATCGTTAAACTAGGCGTAATGAATTTACCTGATGTAAGTTGGCGTAGATATAAACGAGAGAAACCAGCTTTACTCGAGGTAATAGTGTGGAAATAAGAAATGGAACCTACACCCTGTATAATAATACCCATATGCTGGTCAGGGAGTATTACGGGCATGGCATATCAGACCCAGATATAGATCATATGAGAGAAATCTCCTATGCAAAAAAGTTGGGTTATATCAAGGGGTTTAAATTAGATGACAACGAAGGCCGCTATTGTAAAAGCATCAAGATTGCCGATATGAACAATGCTTATGAAGTAGCAACAAGAGGGCGTTACAAGGGGCTGGAGTTTATTATTTGCGGATATAGTTCTCGTTCCAAAGCATTTGGTTTAATAACCCATGATGAACAGCTTGCATCGAGACTTGGATTTATCAGCCTGTCAGACGGCTTTATATTAGAGGTCGATGCCGCCGAAGTGGATGAAATATGGGAGATAAGAGGCAAGAGTAAACTCGGTTTACCCTTGCCACAAGGGCTAAAAGAAAAGGTTATTATTTCCTAACACTGCCTTTCTATTAGATAAAACTGCATTACCTATTTACTTGATTGTCTAACAATCAATTGTGGTGGTAAGACGCTGCTGGCAACATCCACTTCCTGCTTTGCTATCAAATTCAATAAATTAGCGACCAGCATTTGCCCGGCGAGTGTGGTGTTTTGCTGCACAGTCGACAGTGGTGGGGTGCAAAAACGCGCCACAGCCAGGTCATCAAAGCCAACCACGGACACATCATGGGGCACCCTTAAGCCTGCCTCCTGCAATGCGCGAATGGCGCCTATGGCAATGAGGTCGCTGGCGCCAAACAGGGCATTAAATTTAATGTTATTGGCCAATAAGGACTTGGTCGCCTGATAGCCGGACTCCTCGGTGGAAATTGCGGTGGCTATTTTGCGTTCGCTCACATGAGCACCATGAGTTTTAAGGCGCTCGGCAAAGCCATTAAAGCGGGCGCTGAACTCCGGGCTATGGTGTGATGTATCGCCGATAAAGGCACAGTCGGTGCGCCCTAATTCAATTAAGTGCTCGGCCACCAGGGCGCCGCCGCGACTGTTGTCACAGCTGACGGTTAACTCCGGGCGTCCTTCAACATTGGCACCCCAGCACACAAACTTGGTATCGCTCTCTAGCAGGCGCTCAAACTTGCTTTGATAGTCCATATAGTCGCCATAGCCGAGCAGGATAATACCATCGGCGCGGTGGCTTTCGGCATAATCGGCGTGCCAGTCGTTGCTGCTGGATTGAAAGGACACCAACAGATCATAGCCGGCCTTGGCACAGGCTCGGGTAATTGAGCCGAGCATGGACAAGAAAAAGGGGTTGATCTGAGACTCATCCGAGGTTGGGTCTTCAAACAGCAGTACCGCCAGAGTCGAGCTTTGCTGTGCCCTCAGGTTACTGGCATTTTTATCGACCTTGTAATTGAGCTTACGCGCTACCTCGACCACCCGACGGCGGGTTTCTTCATTGACCAAGGGGCTGCCGCGCAGTGCCCGTGACACCGTTGATTGCGATACCCCGGCATAGTGCGCGATATCGAAGGAGGTGGCTTTACCTTTCATGTATGTCCTCATGGGTTAATACAAACCCGGCTGAAATTCTAGGTGCGCATTTGCACTTGGCCATTAGGCCGAATAGGGGGCGCATTTTGCAATATTTTTAGCGGGAACTGAAAATTTTTATTGATCCCCGTCTGACACCGGTGTCATAATGTCGGCGTTTTATCATTTTGTTGTCACAAAACGGTTTGGCTGCCCGCTGCCCGGGCAGCACTTTTTTCAGTAGCGCGAAAAAAGAACTGCTAACATAAACTTAATAAGTTTATGCCAGGTAAGTCAATGTTGGGATTAAGTAATGCTCTGGGGAAAACCTGGAAATCCCAAAAACTTGGTATAAATTAAAAAAGAGAAACGACAATGAGTTCATCAGGTCCACAGGCAGGTAACAAGGTGGCTTTTGCACCTATTTTAGTCGCCGACATTGGCGGCACTAACGCCCGTTTTGCGTTAATTACCGACTACTGCAATAGCAGCAAATCTTTCGCCATTGAACATCAGCACACCTTTCCAAGCTGCGACTTTAAATCTTTTGAAGACGCGGTCGATGCCTATTTATCTCAGATTAATGCCATCAGCATTACCCGAGCCTGTCTGGCAGTAGCCGGTCCGGTTAAGGGGGCAGAAGTGATGCTCACCAATTTGGGGTGGCAATTCAATACCCAGCAACTGAAGCGGCGTTTCGGGTTTGACAATTTACAAGTGATCAACGATTTTGCCGCCTTTGCCTATGCCGCTCCTTATTTGAATGAGCGCGATAATATCTGCGTTAAGCAAGGCATTGCCCAGGAGCATGCCAATATCGCCGTATTCGGACCGGGCACCGGCTTTGGCGCCGCTTGTCTGGTGCGCTCGCAGGGTCAACAGGCGGTAATGAGCTGTGAAGCGGGGCATATTAGTTTGGCCCCGGTGACAGAGTTAGACCGTCAATTGCATAATGTGCTGCGCGAAGACCTGCAACATGTGTCGGTGGAAAATGTCTTTGCCGGCCCCGGCATCGCCCGTTTGTATCGCGCCATGGCCAAGGTTCATGGGCAAACGGTAGAAGACATAGATGCGGCGCAAATAGCGGCTCTGGCAGAAAATAAAGAATGTATGATTGCCGAGCGTACCCTGAACCATTTTTGCGATTGGCTTGGCAGCGTTGCCGGTGATATAGCCCTGAGCTTTGGTGCTTTAGGCGGCGTATTTATCGGTGGCGGTATTTTGCCGCGTATGCAACAGCGGCTGCTAACCAGTAGATTTAATGAACGATTTATTGCTAAAGGGGTGATGTCGCAGTATAACAGTCAAATACCTGTGACCTTGGTGTGCCAAGAACATATTCCCTTTATTGGTGCCGCGGCCTGTATTCATACGGCGAGCCCAACGGCGAGCTCAACGGGCCGTTCGACAAGGCAAGGCGATTAAGGAAGATACTAGTCAACGATGAAAAAGATAACTATAAACAGTGTTGCTAGCTATGCTGGTGTATCGAAAAAGACCGTCTCCCGGGTGCTTAATAATGAGCCCAACGTCAGCGACGTGACCCGGGAAAAGGTGCTTAAGGCCTTTAAAGAGCTCGACTATACACCTAACCCTATTGCCCGGGGATTGGCCCGTAATCGCAGCTTTATTATCGCCTGCTTATACGATAATCCTTCGAAAAGTTATATTACCCGTCTGCAAAGCGGTGCTTTGGCGGCCTGCCATCAACATGGTTTTAATCTCTTGATCCATCCGTGTGAGCTGCGCGGTCAGGCGCTGCTCGACAATATTGAGCAACTGTTACAAACCTCACGTATCGATGGCCTGGTATTAACGCCACCGTTTTCCGACCACGGTGAGCTGGTGGCCTTTTTGCGTCAGAAAAAAGTGCCCTTTGCCCGGGTGGCTTCGGTGAAACTCGATGATGAGTCGATTTCGGTGCGCAGCAATGACGAGCAGGGTGCCTTTGAAATTACCGAGCTGCTTATCGAGCTCGGTCACAAAGACATTGCCTTTATTAAGGGCCATCCGGATCACAGTGCCACCGAGCAGCGTTTTAACGGCTATCGCCGGGCGCTTGCCGAACATGGCATTGCCTATCAGGAGCATCTGGTGGAAGAGGGGAATTTCTCCTATCACTCAGGTGCCGACAGCGCCGAAACCATATTGCATTTAGACCCCAGACCCACCGCCGTGTTTGCCTCAAATGATTATATGGCGGCGGCAGTACTCAAAGCGGCCACCCAAATGGATTTAAAGGTCCCCGACGATATTGCCATTGCCGGTTTTGATAATGCTCCCATTGCGCGCCATATCTGGCCCGGGCTCACCACCATAGCCCAGCCGGTGGAGGAGATGACACGCCTGGCGGTTGAGCATTTAATCGAGCAAATCAACCAGGGCGATAATGGCGATGAAGAGCAGCAAAAAGAGCCGCTGCAAATCACCTTGGAAGCCAAACTTATTTGTCGCGAGTCCACCGCAGCGCCAAAGTCCTAACGTTTTAAATCCCAATTGCACGGAAATTAAAAACCAACATCCGGGTTTGCCCAGGTGTTGGTTTTTTGTTTTCGGCGCTCTTTCTTCAATCTTTGTCAAGTGCCCTCAGCTGGTGTGAAAAATGGCAATAAAAGGTCAAAAACTCGCAACATAGATTTTTTAGACTAAATTTACATGGAGGGTTGACACCGGTGTCAGGGTTGTGAGTTAATGTCCTGACACCGGTGTCAGCTCGGTTGTGAGAGACGAGTTGGCAACGTACCTTTGAACGGGTAATCCAAGCTGCTCAGTACCTCAGTGCGGGGAGTCTGTACTGATGTGCTGAGCCTTTTATCGACTTACTGGCAAGAAAGAGCAGAACTATGTTGCATCCGCGTATTAAAGAAGTCACCGAACGGGTAATCGAACGCAGTAAAGCGAGCCGTGCCGCCTATTTGGCCCGTATGCAAGCGGCTAAATCACAAACGCGCGTACGTGCTGGTATCGGATGTGGCAACCTTGCCCATGTTATGGCGGCTTGTACAAGCGATGACAAGGCGCGTCTAAGCGGTGATGAAAAGCCAAATTTAGCCATTATCAATTCTTACAACGACATGTTGTCGGCCCATGTGCCGTATAAGGAATACCCGGATTTAATTAAGCAAATCGCTACCAAATTCGATGCCACTGCTCAGGTTGCCGGCGGCGTGCCGGCCATGTGCGATGGCGTGACCCAGGGGCGTGATGGCATGGACCTGTCGCTGTTTTCCCGCGATGTGATTGCCATGTCGACGGCCATCGCCTTATCACACGATGTTTTCGATGGCGTATTCTGTTTGGGCGTGTGTGACAAAATCGTCCCTGGACTGGTTATTGGCGCCTTATCATTTGGCCATTTACCGGTATTTTTCCTGCCAGCAGGGCCCATGCCTTCAGGCATTCCCAACAAAGAAAAAGCCCGCGTAAGACAAAAATTTGCCCAGGGCCTTGTCAGCCGTGAAGAGCTGTTAAAGGCCGAAAGCGAGTCTTATCATAGCGCCGGTACCTGCACCTTCTACGGTACTGCGAACTCAAATCAAATGCTGATGGAGATCATGGGCCTGCACCTGCCGGGCAGCTCATTTGTGAACCCTTATACCGAGCTGCGCGATGGTTTGACCGCACACGCGGTAGAGACCATGCTTAAACAGCTAGTCACAAGTAAGGATGCGGTGCCCATGGCCGAGGTGATGAGTGAAAAAACCATTATCAATGGTCTGGTTGGCCTTTTGGCCACCGGCGGTTCGACCAACCATGCCATCCACTTGGTGGCCATGGCCAAGGCCGCAGGTGTTGAACTGACCTGGAAAGACATGGCGGACTTATCCGAAGTCGTGCCTCTGTTAACCCGTATCTACCCCAACGGCTCTGCCGATGTAAACCATTTCCAGGCCGCTGGCGGCATGGGCTATTTGATGAAGCAATTGCTTGCCAAAGGCCTGCTGCACAATGATGTCAAAACCATCTTGGGTGAGGGGCTTGAAGCCTACACCACAGAGCCGCGCCTGGATAAAGATGTGAATTTAATCGTCTCCGATAACAATGGCCCGACCAAGGTGAAATGGGTGCCGTGCGCCGAGCAATCCCATGATCAGGAGGTGTTACGTCCGGCGGATAATCCATTTAACCGCAGCGGCGGTCTGCAACTGCTGACCGGCAATCTTGGCAAGGCGGTGATCAAGGTCTCCGCAGTGCAGGAGCAACATCAGGTAGTGAGTGCTCCGGCCAAGGTGTTTGCCGATCAGGCCTCGCTGCAAAGCGCCTTTGCTCGCGGCGAACTCAACCAGGATTTTATTGCCGTGATCAAGGAGCAGGGGCCAAAAGCCAAAGGCATGCCGGAGCTGCATAAGCTGACCCCGGTTATGGCCAGCTTGCAAGATCAAGGCTTTAAAGTGGCCATAGTTACCGACGGGCGCATGTCCGGCGCCTCGGGTAAGGTACCCGCGGCCATTCATTTGGCTCCTGAAGCGGTTGAAGGCGGCATGATAGCCAAAATCAAAGACGGCGACTTGCTGACATTAGACGCGCCAAACGGCGTACTAAAACTGCATGTCAGCGATGAAGAGTTGGCCGCCCGTGACATCGAACTGGTGCACAGCGGCGCCACCTACGGCACCGGCCGGGAATTGTTTGCCGGATTTAGAAATATTGTCAGCAGCGCTGATTTAGGAGCCAGTGCCTTCGCACCGGCCTACGAACAAGAATAATGTCACTGGGAATGAGGATTTAACATGGCAATAGAACAGATATTAGCATCGGCACCCGTGGTTCCCGTGGTGGTGATTGAGCGCCTTGAGGACGCCGCTCCCTTGGCTCAGGCTCTGTACAAGGGCGGCTTGCGCGCCTTGGAAATTACCCTGCGCACCCCGGTGGCGGCAGAGGCAGTGAAAATTATGAAAGAAACCGTTCCCGACGCTTATGTGGGCACGGGGACAGTGATCGATAAGGCCACTTTTGCAGCCTCAGTAAACGCCGGTGCCGACTTTATGGTCAGCCCGGGCGTGAACGATGAATTACTGGCCTTGGCCAGCCAAAGCGATATTCCCTTCTTGCCCGGAGCGGCCACACCAAGCGAAGTAATGAGGCTCGCCGAGCGTGGCTTCTCCTTTTTAAAGTTTTTCCCGGCGGCGGCCGCGGGTGGTCCGGCCATGCTGAAATCCATCGGTGGCCCTTTACCCGGTATTAAATTTTGCCCCACCGGCGGTATCAGCCTACAAAGCGCACCTGAGTACCTGGCCTTGGATAACGTAGTCTGTGTCGGCGGTACCTGGATGCTGGATAAAAAATTAATCGAAAACAAGGACTGGCAAGCGATAGAAGAACTTGCGCGCCAAGCCAGCCAACTTAAATAATAACGGGGAGAGTGAAGATGATTAAGGTAGCTATCAATGGTTATGGTCGCATCGGTCGTAACACCCTTAGAGCACTGTATGAATCAGGTCGTAATAAAGACATCAGTATCCTTGCCATTAATGATTTGGCACCGGCTAATGTTAACGCTCATTTGACCCAATTTGACTCGGTACACGGGCAGTTTTCGCAAAAAGTCAGCCTGCAAGATGATGTAATGATCGTCGGTCATGATGAGATCAAGCTGCTGCAGGAACGCGACCCGGCAAATCTGCCTTGGGCGCAGCTCGGCGTTGACATCGTTTTAGAGTGTACTGGCCTGTTTACTTCCCGCGAAGCGGCGGCCAAGCATATTGAAGCGGGGGCCAAGAAGGTGATCCTCTCTGCGCCAGGCACAGATATGGATGCCACGGTAGTGCATGGTGTTAACGACGAGGTGCTTAATGCTCAGTGCAACATTATTTCCAATGCCTCTTGTACCACCAACTGTTTGGCTCCCGTTGCTAAAGCCCTAAACGATGCCATAGGTATAGAGCAGGGCAGCATGACCACCATTCACTCCTATACCAATGACCAAAACTTGTCAGACGTTTATCACCCGGATCTCTATCGGGCGCGCAGTGCGACGCAGTCGATGATCCCGACCAAAACCGGGGCTGCCAAGGCGGTGGGGTTAGTGCTGCCGGAATTGGCCGGTAAGCTCGATGGCATGGCGGTGCGGGTGCCGACCATTAATGTGTCCTTGGTTGATTTGACCTTTATCGCCAAGCGCGAAACCAGTATCGAGGAAGTTAATGCCGCGGTGAAGGCCGCTTCCCAAGGTGCCATGGCCGAGGTGCTGGCCTATAACGATCTGCCGCTGGTGTCTATCGATTTCAACCATAACCCGGCTTCATCGGTATTCGATGCCACGCAAACCCGGGTCGATGGCAAACTGGTTAAGGTGATGGCCTGGTACGATAACGAGTGGGGTTTTTCTAACCGCATGTTGGATCAAGTGCAAAACCTCGCCAAGTTTTTATAATTCCATTGTTGTTATGTCAAAGCCGCCTTGAGCGGCTTTTTTTATGCCTTGGCGTTAGGAAAGATTAGCTATATACGATATTGCGTATATATAAAAGCTGGGCTAGTATTCGCCATATACGAAATTTCATATATACACGATGGCCGTTAACTTTTTTAAAGCACTAAGCGATGACACTCGGTTACTTATTTGCCTGCTGATTTTACATCAGGGGGAGTTGTGTGTGTGCGAGCTGGTCAGTGCATTAGGACTGAGTCAGCCGAAAATATCCCGGCATTTAGCGCTATTGAAAGAGGCGCAACTCTTGTGTACGCGCAAGCATAAACAATGGGTCTACTACCGAATTAGCGAGCAGTTGCCGAGCTGGCAGCGTCAGGTATTAGAAACCACATTAACAGAGAACCCGCACCTTCTGGCTGCGGCCTTAACCGGTTTAGACAATATGGGAGCCAGGCCCGAGCGCCAGGCTTCATGCTGCAACTAGGGTGAATTTCACCCAAAGGAGATACAGATGACAATCAAAGTAGGGATCAATGGTTTTGGTCGCATGGGGCGGCTGATCATGCGCGCCGCCTTCGACTGGCCCGAGCTTGAGTTTGTACAGATCAACGACCCAGGCGGCGATGCCGCCACCTTGGCGCACTTATTAGAATTTGATTCCGTGCACGGTCGTTGGCATCACGCCCCAACCGCCAGCGCGGGACACATGCTGGTTAACGGCCAAACCCTAAGTTGCTCACAGCAAAAGACGATTGCCGAGATTGACTGGTCAGGGTGCGATATTGTGATTGAGGCCTCAGGCAAAATGAAAACCCGTGCGCTGTTGCAGCAATACCTGGATCAAGGGGTTAAAAAAGTAGTGGTAACTGCGCCGGTTAAAGAAGAGGGTGTGCTCAATATCGTCATGGGGGTGAACGATCATCTCTATAAGAGCGATGAGCATGATCTTGTGACGGCTGCTTCGTGCACTACCAACTGTTTAGCGCCTGTGGTCAAGGTGCTGCAAGACAATATCGGCATTAAGCACGGCTCCATGACCACGGTGCACGATATCACCAATACGCAAACCATCTTGGATGCGCCGCATAAGGATCTGCGCCGTGCCCGGGCCTGTGGCATGAGCCTTATTCCGACCACCACGGGTTCGGCCACCGCCATCACTCATATCTTCCCCGAGCTTAAGGGCAAGCTTAATGGTCACGCCATTCGTGTGCCTCTTGCCAATGCCTCAATCACGGACTGCGTGTTCGAGCTGGAGCGTGAAACCACGGAGCAGGAGCTCAACGCCTGGTTTAAGGCCGCCGCCGAGGGCGAGCTAAAAGGCATTTTGGGTTATGAGGAAAAGCCGCTGGTGTCGATCGACTACCGCACCGACCCGCGCTCGAGCATAGTCGATGCGCTTTCAACCATGGTGGTGAACGGCACTCAGGCCAAATTGTACTTGTGGTATGACAATGAGTGGGGCTATGCCAATCGTAGCGCCGAGCTGGTCGCAAAAGTAGCCGCGGATCTTTAATTAGGGCACATCATGATGAAGTCAACGCCACTGCAGCAGTATGGGGTGATCACCGCCAATTACTGGGCTTTTACCCTAAGCGATGGCGCCCTACGTATGTTGGTGGTGCTGTACTTTTATCAGCTTGGCTATACGCCCTTGGCGATAGCCATGCTGTTTTTGTTTTATGAGTTTTTTGGTGTCGTCACTAACTTGGTGGGCGGCTGGCTTGGCGCCCGCATCGGGCTTAATCGCACCATGCAACTGGGCATGGCGCTGCAAATCGGCGCCCTGGCCATGCTCTTGGTGGATAAAAGCCTGTTAACCGTGCCCTGGGTGATGGCGGCGCAAGCGCTCAGTGGCATCGCCAAGGATCTCAATAAAATGAGTGCTAAAAGCGCCATCAAGCTGGTGGTTAAGGAGCAACAGCAGGGCCGCTTATACCAGTGGGTGGCACTGCTTACCGGCTCGAAAAATGCCCTTAAGGGTTTAGGGTACTTTCTCGGTGGTTTATTGTTATCCCTGCTGTCGTTTCAAGGCGCGGTATGGGCGTTAATCGCCCTGGTAGCCTTGGGCTTTGTGCTTAGCTCAGTATTACTGGGTGAAGACTTGGGACGCAGCAAGTTTAAACCCAAGTTTAAGGATGTGTTTTCTAAAAGCGCTGCCTTAAACCGCTTGTCTTTGGCGCGCTTGTTTTTGTTTGCCTCACGGGATGTGTGGTTTGTGGTGGCCTTGCCGGTGTTTTTTATCAGCCAACTGGGCTGGCAGCATCAGCAGGTGGGCGGCTTTATGGCGCTGTGGATCATTGCCTATGGTGTGGTGCAAAGCATGGCGCCCAGGTTTACCCGCAGTAACAGTCATTCGGTGTTTAAGCAAGCGCAGCGTTACAGTGGTTTGCTGGCTCTGGTGACCTTGCTCTTGCTTCTGGCCTTGGTCTTTATCGGCAATAGCAGCAACGCTCAAACCTGGGTTTTAGTGCTGGGTTTATTGCTGTTTGGTGCCGTGTTTGCCATTAACTCGTCGCTGCACAGTTATCTGGTTGTGAAGCTGGCTGACCGCGATGCCGTATCCTTGGATGTGGGCTTTTATTATATGGCCAATGCCAGCGGTCGCTTAATTGGCACCTTGCTGTCCGGTTGGTTGTATCAGGTCAGCGGTTTGCTGGCTTGTTTGGCCTGTGCCCTGATGCTGCAACTGGCGACCTGGTGGGTGTCGCGGCACTTATCTTCTGGGGAACAATCCCAAGGCTAATGTAGCGACCATATAAGTTGTTACATTTGCAGCTAAACTTTTCCAACACAAGGCGCTCTAAGGATGAAAGCACAATTCGCCCGGAGCGTCTGATGTTAAAAAAAGCAGCCAACAATAAATCATCGCTAGCCATTTCTTCTCTTTCCTTGATATTGCATAAGAGCCTCAAAAATAACTGGGGCCTGATCCTTTTTCTCGCCTGTTTATTTACCATGCGCAGCTCCTTTGCCGACTGGTATCGGGTCCCCAGCGGCTCCATGTTACCAACCATAGAAATTGGCGATCAAATCACGGTTAATAAGATGGCTTATGATTTACGTATTCCCTTCACCAGCTATTCACTGATGCGCACAGGCGAGCCCGAGCGCGGTGATATTGTGGTGTTTCAATCAGCCGCCGCTGATGAGCTCTTGATCAAGCGGGTGGTGGGTCTACCTGGCGATACTCTGGCCATGAAAAATGAGGTGCTGACGATCAACGGTGAGGCGCTAACTTATGCCATCACAATGGATAACGCCGACGAACTGCTGGCTACCGAGGAATTAGGTGATGTGGTGCATGCTATCCGTATAGATAAGACCCGTCCTGGCGCCAGCGGCCATTTTGCTCCCGTGCAAATTCCCGCCGATCATTACCTGATGATGGGGGACAACCGCCGTAACAGTGCCGATTCCCGTTATTATGGCTTAGTGCCGCGCACTGAGCTTAAGGGCAAGGCGCATCATATTGCCTACTCACTGGATTATAACGACCACTACTTGCCCAAGTCGCAGCGCTTTGGCAAAAGCCTGTATCAGGATCAGCCTTAGGGTGGGGTGGAGAGCCCGTTTTAAATTTCACACCACATAAGCACTGGCATCTTGCCATTTCTGCACCGCATCCATTCCCAGTTCAAAACCGAGACGGTAGTCGTCCTGCAAGGTTGCCGGATCTGAGCCCAACACCATGGAGTGCAAGGGCCGGGTCGGCGCTATTTGTACTATGTTAACGCCCTCTGGCGGCGCATTCATAAAATCCACCGCTTCCGCATAACGGCGTTGATAATGGTGATACATGGCAAACATGCGCGGCGACTGATTAATGCGGCTCATGATCGGCTTTAAACGCTCCAGTATGGGCATCTTACCGTCATTATGGGCTTCCACCGTTCGAATCACCCAGATGGTTTTCGCGCCTTGTTCATGAGCCCAGCGTACAGGCAGGGGATCGGCGACACCGCCGTCCATCAGCCCTTGCCCTTGAACTTCAACTCCGGGGCGATATAAAAACGGGATGGCGCAAGAAGCCTTCAGGTGCGAAAACATATTATCGTGCCAGGTGTGCAGATAATGGGGGGCGAAGGAGTCAAAATGACTGGCCACCGCATAAAAGTTGCTTTGTGGCGTCAGGTTGGCGGGCGTGGTGGGAAAACGCACCTTGCCATTGTGCTGCACCTCATGAAAATACCAATCCAGGTCAATCACATTGCCGCCGGTAAAAAACCGTGCCGGGCGAAAAAACTGTTGCTCTGTGGTCAGTTGTATCGCCGTGTGGGCGTACTGTTGGGCTCTGGCGCAATAGGCGGCAAGGTTCTGGGCGCCGGCAGAAACGCCAACTTTTAAATCGAAGGGGGTAAACTTTTGCTCTAAAAATGCATCCAACACACCGGCGGTAAAAATACCTTTTTGACCACCGCCTTCGGCAACCAATGCAGAATTTATCATGCGTTTCATCCTCTACTGTTGTTATTAACGTCACTGTGAAGAGGCTTCCGATTACCGTTAAGAGAGAAATCGGGTGGGGCGCCGATAAAGGTCGGCGCGTGATTAAGCAATTAACCAAGAATTTGCCTTATTGGATAAGCGCTTACCCCTTAGTATAGCAATAAGGGCGCATCACGCTGATATCAAGTCAGTGTTTTTCAATGGCTCTGAGCAGTTGCGTGGCCATCTGCTCTAAAATGCTTTGATTGGCGTTAGTAAAGGCATAGGTGCGCATACCGTAAACCCCCATGGTGATAAAGCGCGCTAAAGCTAAAGGTTCCTCATCACTGATGGCTTCACCCTGGCGCTGGGCGCGGGCGATTTGCTCGCCAAGACTGAGCTCAATTTGTTGTAAATTCGTGGCGATTAGTCGGGCGATCTCCGGATCCTGGCCTTCGATTTCATTGAGCGAGCGGGTTAACAAGCAGACCTTGGCACAGGTGTTCTGTACACACTCCTGTACCGTATTGGCGAGTAATTCTTTGAGGCTTGAAAGTACCGGCTGGTCTTCGCTAAACAGGCTCTCAAAGGCCTGCAATTTTTGTTGATGATAAAAGCTGACAGCCTCAATAAACAGCCCCTTTTTACTGCCAAAGGCGCAGTAAATAGAGCCCGGGTGTAAACCTGTAGCCTGGGTTAATTTCTGCATACTCGCTTTGGCGTAGCCATGTTCCATAAAGGTGTGCATGGCTTGCTCTAAGACATGGGAGCGGTCGAACTCGGCACTGCGCATGGGCGTAGAGGTCCCTTATTTTTAAGATGCATAAGATAGTATCATTTATTTTTTGGATATACTTGAATGTTCATTCAAGCGCCCTTATCTTGATTGAACATTCAAATAAATATTGAGTCATTATGTCGGATTTATTGTTACAACCCTATGCCTTATCCACAGAACTAAAGCTTAACAATCGCGTCTTGATGGCGCCGCTCACGCGCTGTATGGCCGATGACGACTTGATTCCCACCCAGGCCATGGCCGAATATTACGGACGCCGAGCGGATGCGGGATTGATCATCAGCGAAGCCACCATTATTCGCCCCGATGGCCAAGGCTACCCCAATGTACCTGGTATTTTTAGCGAGGCGCAAATCGCTGGGTGGCGTAAGGTGACCGATGAGGTGCATGCCAAGGGCGGGAAAATTTTCTGTCAGTTATGGCACGTTGGTCGCGTTGCCCATCCTCACTTTTTTGATGGTGAGGTGCTAAGTGCCAGCGCCATCGGGATAGAAGGCACGGTACCAAGAATGCGTGAGCTTAGCTATCAGACCCCGAAAGCCGCTACCCAGGAGCAAATTGCTGAGATTATCGGTGATTATGCTCAAGCGGCAGAAAATGCCATTGCCGCTGGCTTTGACGGCGTCGAGATCCATGGTGCCAATGGCTATTTGATCGACCAGTTTTTGCATCACAGCGTTAACCAGCGGGACGACCGTTATGGCGGCAGCGCCGAAAATCGTGCCCGCTTTGCCTTGGAGGTGGTTGATGCCATAACCGCCCGTATCGGCGGTGAGCGTGTTGGTTTACGTCTGTCTCCGGGTGCCTACTTCCTGCTTGAGCCCGGTGACAGCGAAGACACCAAGACCTTTGATTATTTGTTGCAGGAGCTCAATCAACGGGAGCTGGCGTTTTTGCATCTGGGTATTTTCGATGATGCTATGGAATTTGATTATCTCGGTGGTCGCGCTTCGGAGTATTTACGCAAACGCTATAAAGGCACCTTGGTGGGCGTTGGTAGCTATACCCCAGAGCAAGGGGCCGAGGCCATTGCCAATGAACGCTTTGACTTGTTGGCCATAGGCCGCCCCTTTATCGCTAATCCGGATTTGATCGCCAAGGTCAAGGGCCAGCAGGCGCTGACCCCATACAGTGAAGACATGCTCGCTGAGCTAGTCTAATCCCCACTGGCAACGCCTGAGCATTCCGGCGTTGCCATAAAATCGTCATCCTCCTTTCATAAGCATGCCATTGTATTGTCACCTTCCGACTATTTACTTAGCCCTTTCTATTTCTTACAACAATTGAGACAGGGTTATGAAAAAAACATTAATAGCGTTAACTTTGGCCAGCGTATTGGCGGGCTGTTCACTTGATGGTGATGACGGCAGCGTGGGCGCAACCGGACCACAAGGGCCTCAAGGTGAGCAGGGCGAGTCAGGTCAGGCTCTCAGTGGCGATCTGGAATTAACACTGGTAGGTCGCGCGGTACTTAACGCCGAGTCGCCGGAAGGGGCGGCGGAAATCGTCGCTTTCCATGCCCGCACCCAGCAAATTTACGCTATTAACAGCTCCGGCGATAAAGCCACGGTGGAAATTATTGCCGCCGATAACTTCGATGCCGCTGCTTTAGTGGCTGATAACGAAGGGGTGATCAGCAGCACCAATCTTGACATTACAACCACCTTGGATGTGTCTGCTAACACACCGGGCGATGCCAACAGTATCGCCATCGACGCCAACAACGACTTACTGGCGGTGGCCATGGCCGCTGAAACAGGCGTAAAAGGCCAGGTAGCGTTTTATGATATCAGCGGTGAAGCGCCGCTGTTCTTACACAATGTTGAAGTGGGTTACCTGCCGGATATGGTGACCTTTACACCGGATGGCACCAAGGTGGTGGTGGCCAATGAAGGTGAGCCGGCGGGCGATTACAGTGTTGATCCGGAAGGTTCAATTGCCGTTATTGCTATCGAATCGGGTAAGCCCGCGATTGAGGCCAGCCTACTAGGTTTTAGTCAATTCAATGACCAACAAGCGGAACTTGCAGCCCAAGGTGTGGTATTTGCCAACCCAACCGGCCGTACCATTAAGGGCCAGTTGATCAATACAACAGTAGCCATGGATCTTGAGCCGGAATATGTGGCAATCAGCGCTGACAGCAAAACCGCTTATGTGTCATTGCAGGAAAACAACGCCCTTGCGGTTGTTGACCTTGAAAATATGACATTGGAAGTACGTGCTCTGGGTTTTAAGGACTGGGGCAATTTGCTAATCGATGCCTCGGATAAAGACGGCGGCATTAACTTCCAACAATACCCAGGCCTATTCGGCATGTATCAACCGGATACCATTGCCACCTACCAATGGCAGGGCGCGGATTTTGTGGTCTCGGCAAACGAAGGCGATGGTCGTGAATACTTCTTTGACTCTGCCAATGAAGCCAGCTGTTTGGCCGAAGGCGGTTTAGAGTTTGATGAAGATGATGGCTGTTTGGCCTATATCGATGAGTCGCGCGCAGAAGACCTCGACCTGGCGGATAACTTTGCCTATGTGAATAACGACGATGATGATATCGGTCGTCTTATTGTGAGCACGGTACGTGGCGATGCGGATCAGGATGGTCGTTATGAGCAACTGTATGCCTATGGTGCGCGCTCTTTCTCTATCTGGGATGCCAATACCGGCCTGGTCTTTGATTCTGGTGACGATGTTGGTCGTATTACCGCGGCGATTCACGGCAGTGCCTTTAACAATAATGAAGATGAAAACGAAGGGGACACCCGCTCCGACGCCAAAGGTGCCGAGCCTGAAGCTCTGGCTTTAGGTCAGGTGCAAGGTCGCACTTATGCCTTTGTCGGCCTTGAGCGTATGGGTGGCATCATGGTGTATGACATTACCAATCCGTTTGATGTGAAATTTAAAAACTATGCCAGCAACCGCGGCCTGGTCGAAGGCGCCGATATTACCGGCGACCTGGCACCGGAAGGCATGCGTTTTATCAGTGCTGAGCAAAGCCCTAACGGCATGCCGCTCTTGGTGGTAGGCAATGAAATTTCCGGTTCGGTAAGCGTGTGGCAAATCGACGTAAAGTAACTGGTTTTATGCAGTGATGACTAAGGTCACATTTTTATGACTTTTGTCATTAAACTGAAATATCAATTACTTATTCTAGGCGGCAAGTAATGACCTGCTTGTTGCTTGAATTCTGATTAGACAACCCTGACTTAGCCGCTCATATGAGCGGCTTTTTTTGTATCTGCTCCGGTGCTAAATCGCAGATGGAATAGACATTGACCGGCAGGCCCATACGACGCCTGTCCTGAATACTGAATTCGTCCTCTCCCCAAAGCAGGTTGCAGTCGAGCTTTGACAGGGCTTCCTGAACAATCAAATTATCCATTTCATGATCTATGGCGGTGTACCAGAGCACATATTGCTGGCCCTGATATTGCACGCTGATATCCTGCCATAGTCTGTCGGGTGAACGCCCTAACAGGGGCTCATCCGAAGTATGGGCGGCAAAGCTGAACTGGCCATGCTCGTCTGTGATCGCCTGAGTGACAAAGTGTTGCTGGCCTATGGATAAGGTGCGGGTAATTTTAATATTGGCCAGGTCAGTATCACCTATGGCTAAACGGCCTTGAATTTGCGGGGAGAGAGTATGAGCTTGGAGCAGTAATTGGGACAGTTGAGGGCGATTGGAGTTGGCTTGGGTAAACAATAATACTGCGCAGGCTAGGATACCGGCACACAGTAAACTGGAGACGATTAAACGCATATTCACACCCTGTGAAAATATCATCCGAGAAAGTCTGAAGGTACTGCATAATCTCGGCTTTTGCAAACCAATGGGCTAATTCACCTTATGTAACAGTAGCCTAGAGTATAGAAGAAAAATTGCGTACACTGGGTCTTTATCATTTAACAGCTTTTACGCATGCTGCATATCATTCAGTCTAATCGCATGGAGATTCTCAGCGCCCAGTTATGTGCGGTGTTAGCGAACCCCAGTAGCGATGATATTTTCGCTCGGGAGCTGGTGTTGGTGCACTCGCCGGGTATGTCTCAATGGCTCAAACTTGAGCTGACAAAGCAACAGGGCGTCTGTGCTCAGGTCGACTTTCCCTTACCTTCAAGCTTTATCTGGTCCTTATACCAGCAAGTTCTGCCCGATGTGCCTGAAGAGTCCGCATTCAATAAGGCCAATATGGCCTGGAAGCTCTATGAGTTATTAATGCAAAAGCTGTCTCTGGAACCGTATCAGGCGCTGGCCAGCTATCTTGAAGATGATGTCGATGGCAGCAAGCGTTTTGCTCTGTGCGAAAAAATCGCCGATGTTTTTGACCATTATTTGATGTACCGGCCCCAGTGGCTGCAAATATGGGAGCAGGGCGTGGATGAGCTGGATGAAGTCGATATTTCCCATGCCCCCTGGCAGCCCGATTTATGGCGCAGCCTGGTTGCTGTGGTGGCCGAGCTTGGGCAAAGCCCGTATCACCGCGCCAATATGCATGATGCCTTGTTGGCGGCGCTCGCCAGCAATAAGGTACAACTGCCACCGCGCATCTGTTTATTTGGCATCTCGGCCTTGGCTCAGTCGCAGTTAGAAGTGTTTAACGCCCTGGCGCACCATACCCAGGTCTTGGTTTTCTTGTTTAACCCCAGCGAGCATTATTGGGGCGATCTGGTTGACGAGAAAACCCTGGCCAAGGTTAACAGCCGCTATAAGGTCAAACCCGAATTGGATGCGGCGCAAAAGGGCGAGCATTATTATATTGTCGGTAATCCATTATTGGCGTCCTGGGGCAAACTGGGGCGGGATTATTTAGAGCAACTAATACAGCTCGACGGCAAGTGGCTGGACGGCTTTGACGATGAATTTGCGCCGCATTTGCTTGGCCGCCTTCAGCAAGAAGTCTATGAACTGGCCTTTAAGGGTCAGAGTCTGGCCGAAGATACGCACTGGTTTGTAAGCGACGAAGGCAAGATGCCGGTGTGCGATGATGACACCTCGGTGCAGCTGGCCAATTGCCATACCCAGCTACGGGAAGTGGAATGCCTGCACGACTACCTGCTGCGGGAATTCGCTAAAGACCCAAGCCTAACGCCCAAAGACATTATTGTCATGATGCCGGATGTCGGCCAATACAGTCCCTTTATCGAGGCGGTGTTTGGTGGTGCCAAGGGCGCGCGCCATATTCCTTATGCCATCGCCGACTTATCTATCGCCCAGGAGCGCCCGCTGCTCAATGCCATTTTAGTGCTGGCAAATTTACCTTTTAGTCGCTTTGGCGTCAGCGAATTAATGGACCTGCTGCAAATTAGCGCCATCAGCGAGCGTTTTGCCTTGTCCGAGCCGGAATTGCAGCAATGCCATGTCTGGCTTGAGCAGGTCGGGGTGAAGTGGGGCATAGACGGTGAGCATAAAAGTGAATTTGCCCTGCCGACATTGGCTTTGAACACCTGGCAGTTGGGCTTACAGCGTTTGTTGCTCGGTATGGCAACCCGAAGCGAACCCTATTTGGGTTTGTATCCCGCCGATGCGGTTGAGGGGATGAACAGCGATATCTTGAGTAAGTTGCTGAGCTTTATCAATGCGCTTTTGGCGGCCAAAGCCTTGCTTAGCCCGGATGCAGACTTGGCGCAAAAAGTGGCGTCCATGCGTCAGGTGCTGGAGCAGATGTTTGCCAGTACGAGTCTCAGTGCGGTGGATTTAGCGACCATGGACAGGCTCTTTAACGCCGTCGACAAGCATTACCATAATGGTGATTATCTTGGCCTCATCTCACAGCGGGTGTTTGTAAACCTCCTGCAACAGGGTATAGACGACAAGGGCGTGGGTCAGCGCTTTTTAATGGGGCAGGTGAACTTCTGTACCCTGATGCCGATGCGGGCGGTGCCCTTTAAAAAGGTCTGTATTCTTGGCTTAAATGATGCGGATTATCCCCGTAACGTACAGCCCATTGGTTTTGACCTGGTGCCCTTTAGCAAACGCCGTAAGGGCGACCGCTCGCGTCGCCTGGACGACAGATACCTGTTTTTAGAGGCGCTCTTGAGTGCCCGTGACAGCGTATATCTTAGCTATATTGGCCGCTCCAGCCGTGATAACAGTGAGCGCATGCCCTCTATCTTGTTAAGCGAGCTATGCGAATATATCGACCGCTGTTTTTATTATCCGGATAAGGACCAAGCCGTGAGTGCAGCCCTTACCGCCGTGCATCATTTGCAGCCATTTCACAGTGACTACTATCAAAGCCAAGGACGCTGGCAGAGCTTTAATCCGGTTTGGGCCTTGACCTATGAAGAGGGGCCGGAGCAAGGCGAGCAACAACCACTGGCAGCGTCACCTGAGTCCATTATCGAGCTCGATGCCTTATTGCACTGCGCCACTCGTGCCCAGCAGTTTTTTTATCAGCAGGTGCTGGCGGTGCGCATCAAGGACATAGATGAAGGCAGCGATGATAATGAGCACTTTACCGTCGATCCTCTGGCTCGCTATCAGCTGCTCGATGAGCTGCTTGAGTGTGCCGTCAATGATAAAGAGGTAGACGATGCCGAGTTAATTCAACGCGGCGTGTTACCACAAGGGATCATGGCTGAAGTGACCCTGGAGCAATTAAAAACCCGTATTACTGCGTTAGCGCAGCAGGTGCAAATGCGCATCGGTGGGCAAGAGCCACAGCTGGTGGAAGTGGATGTCAGCGTCGGCGGCTACCAAATTCAGGGCTGGCTAAGTCATGTTTACGCCAATGAGCAGGTGTTTTATCGCAGCGCCAGTATTAAACCCAAGGACCGTATCAAGGGCTTTATTTATCATTTGCTGGCGCAATTAAGCGGCCAGGAAGTTACTACTTTGGTGATGGGCCTTGATGAGCAAGTGCGTTTTGAACCGCTAACTGTGGCTCATGCCGAGCAACTCTTGTTACCCTGGTTGGCTCTTTACCGTGAGGCGCAAACACGCAGCCCGGCATTTTTCCCTATCAGTGCCTGGGAATGGTTGCAACAGGGGGAAATCGGCAAGGCGAATTTAAAATTTGTTGGCGCCTATATCGGCGTGCCGGAGCGTGCCGATCCTTATATCAGTGCCGACTACCGAGATTTATACCAATGCGAGCAGGAATTTTGCGACTGGGCGCTGCAATTGTTAGCCCCTATCGATGAGATGGCTGAGGAGCAAAAATATGCAGATTCTTGATCCCCTTAGCTTGCCCTTGATTGGCCAGCAACTGATTGAGGCCAGTGCCGGTACGGGTAAAACCTACACCATTACCGGCTTATACCTGCGTTACTTGTTGGGCATGTACCAGCGCTCAGATGGCAGTGACGGTGAGCCTTTAAGCGTTGAGCAAATTCTGGTGGTGACCTTTACCGAGGCGGCCACCAGTGAAATTAAAGACAGGGTGCGGGCGCGCATCACCGAGGCCAAGGAAGTGCTGCTTGGTAAAGCAAGTAGCGATGAGCTGGTGCAGCAATTGCTGGCTCAGGTCAAAGAGCCACAGCAGGCCTATAACCTGCTGGATGCAGCGGCCAAGTCTCTGGATGACAGTGCCATCTTCACCATACATGGCTTTTGCCAGCGCATGCTAAAACAGCATGCCTTTGCCTCCAATATGGCCTTTAACCTGCATTTCGTTATGGACGAAAGTGAATTGCAGCAACAGGCTGTGTTCGATTTTTGGCGGCAATTCGTTTACCCCTTATCGGCGCAGCAGGTACAGGCGGTGTTGGCCCATTATAAGTCACCTTACAGCTTGCTAAAAACCCTGAGCCCGCTGATCAATCGCGAGCAACTGATCATAGAGCCGCGCTTTGACGACCCGCAGCAGGCATTAGCCCAGGTTTGGCAGCAACAAGCGCAATACCTTGAGGCCCTGGAGCCGTTTAAGCAGGCGCTTAGAAACGGCGATTTCTTCAGTGCCCTGGCCGCCAGCGATATCAAGGGGACAGCTAAACCTAAGCACAAGGCCAATGTTACCGCTTTGCAGGCCTTTGCCCACAGCGATGATCTTGAGCTGGATAAAGGCAAAAAGTCGTTTGCGCTTTGGTCAAGCGAGTCGCTGCAAGACCCAAGCATTTATAAGAAAAATGGCAAGGAGTTCAGCCATGAACTGGTGAGCGAGTTTGAACGCTTAAGTGAGCTCAGCGCCGGTTTTGGCCAGTCTTTGGCCCAGCTATTGTGTGTTTACGCTCTGGATTATGTGCGCACCCATGTGCAAACGGCGAAAAAACGCCAGCAACTCTTGGCTCCGGACGACCTGCTGAGCGGCCTCTATCAGGCCCTAGGTAATGACAGCGAAGGTGAGTTGGCGCGGCAGATACGCAGCCAATATCCGGTGGCCATGATCGATGAGTTTCAGGACACCGACCCCGTCCAATACGGGATTTTTAATACCCTGTATCGCCCTTTAAGCTCGGCGATAAGCGGTCTGACCATGATAGGCGACCCCAAACAGGCCATTTATGGCTTTCGCGGTGCCGATATCTTTACCTATATAGACGCCAAACAACAGCTTGATGAGCAGCGCCTGTATACCCTGGCGGTCAACCACAGATCCAGCACACAACTGGTGGGCTGCGTGAACGACCTCTTTAGCGGCCATCCGCAGAGCTTTATTTATAACGAGCAAATACCGTTTTTCAATGTCAAAGCCAAGGGCAAGAAAGAGCAGTTATGCCTTGATGGCAAGCCCTTGGCGGCGATGGAGTTTATCTGGCATGGCGGTGGCACTGAGATCCTCTCTAAGGAGCTGGGGCAGGGCGCATTGGCCGAGAGTTTTGCCAAACGCATCCATTATCTGCTGGGTGAAGCACAACAGGGGCGTTTAACCCTGGGCGAGACGTCTCCCTGTGCCGGCGATTTCTGTATTTTAGTGCGTGACCGTCGTGAAGCGGCGCTGATGAAAAAAGCTCTGGCTGAGGCCGGGGTGGCCAGTGTTTATCTGGCTCGTGACAGCGTCTTTAAGCAGCCATTGGCACAGCATTTGTATCGCTTGTTAAGCGTACTGCACGGGCCTTACGACGAGCGCTTGCTGCGCGGTATGTTGAGCGGCCCCTTTTATAATTTCTCGGCGGCACAGATCTATGCCCTTGGCGATGATCAGCAGCGTTGGGGTGAGCTTTTAAATGAATTTGCCGAGCTAAGACGCCGCTGGTATGCCGATGGTGCCTTGGCCATGCTGGAGCAGCTGCTTTGGCAAAATAAACTTCCTCAGCGCTGGCACGATCTGGGCTGGGATGTACAACGGGCGTTAACGGATTTTCGTCATCTCGGCGAAATCCTGCAACATAAGCAAATTGAACTTGATGGCACCACGCGTTTGCTCAGCTATTTTCATCAGCAGCTGAGCAGCGAATATGGTGAGGGCGACAGCGCCCAATTGCGCCTGGAAACCGATGCGCAGTTGGTGCAAATCGTTACTATGCACGCCTCCAAAGGTTTGCAATACCCCATAGTCTTTATGCCCTTTGCCCAGAGTTATCGCAGCGCCGCCTTGGCTTATTACCATAGCGACGGCCAGTTGCGTTTGGATCTTACTGAGAGCGATCAGGCCATGATGGCCGCCGAGCGTGAGCGTTTGGCCGAAGACCTGCGCTTGCTTTATGTAGCGCTAACCCGCGCTATCTATCACTGTTCTTTAGGAATGTACGGCATAGGGCAGAGAGGGCGCTCGCAGATGCATAGCTGCGCCCTGGGCTATTTGCTATTTAGCGAGGCCGAGCCGCAGTCGGACTTCTATGCCTTACTGGCCGACAAGGTTGCAACGAATGTGGATATGGCGCTGATGCTAACAGATAAGGTGCCCGTGTCTGATATAGCACTGACACACAGTGACGCCGTTGAATTGCACCTTGCTACGCCACCGGCGGGTATAGAGCGTCATTGGCGGGCGACCAGCTTTAGTGCCTTAAGTTATAAACGCCATGAAGCGCCAAGTTTTGGCGCCGGTGGTGGTGACGACGATGAAGACCATCGTATGGAGCAGTATTTATACCCGTCCAGGAGCGCCGATGAAGCAAGTCTTAGCAGCTATGAATTCCCCAAAGGCCCGGGGCCGGGCAGTTGCTTGCACGATATCCTAGAGCAAATTTCCTTCGCCGGGGTCGCCAAGGGCGAGGAATCGGCGCTAGCCCAGCTGCAACAGGTATGTGAGCAGAGCCTGCACAAGTACGCTCTGGACGAGAGTTGGCTGGAATTATTGCAACATTGGATGGTGGACATAGTGCGCTGTCCGCTCGATAACACAGGCTTAAGTCTGGGGGCGCTGGAAGATAAGCAGTGCCTGGTGGAAATGGAGTTTCATCTGCCTCTGCTTGAGCTCGAACCAAAAGCCTTTAACCACGCTATGCTGAGCTTGTTCGGCTATGACTTCGATTTTGACTTTGAGCGGGTTAAGGGCGTCTTAAAGGGCTTTATCGACCTTATTTTCTGTTATCAGGGTCGTTATTATGTGCTTGATTATAAATCAAATTACCTGGGTGATAACGCCTTGGACTATGATCAAAATGCCCTCACTCATGCCATGAATGCGCACAGCTACCATGTGCAAGGCGCTATTTATATGGTGGCGCTGCATCGCTTGTTGCAAAAACGCTTGCCGGATTACGATCCCGAGCGTCATTTGGGCGGCATGATCTACACCTTTATGCGCGCCATGCCGCAGCAGCAAGGGGTCTACAGCAAAGCCTTTAGCATCAATGAAATTAATCAACTGGATGCCTTATTCGCCCAAGGAGAGCGCGGTGATTGAGTTACTACAAGCGCACGACAAGGTGCGCACCGTGGATATTGAGCTGGCCAAGCTGCTGCTGGGTGAGCCCCTGCACGGCGGCAATGAAATGGGCTTCTACCTGCTCTTATTGCTGCTTAAGGCCATGAATGAGCAGCATAGCTGTCTGGATTTAACCACACTTGATATCAGTAACCCCTTTGCCCTTGACCTGCGCAGTCTTGAGCCAGGGCTGGAACTTGGGCTTGATATTGAGCTAGGGCTATCTCAGTTGCCTTGCATTGGTGAGCAGATGCCGCTGCGCCTTCGCGATAACGCCCTGTATCTGGCTCGGTATGATGAGTATGAGGCGATATTGGCCGAGCGTTTTAGCGCGTTGGCCACAGCGCCCATCACCTTGGACAATGCCCGTCTGGCGGAATTGATCCAGTTGTATTTTGGCGCCGAGGATGCGCAAAGCCCGAACTGGCAAAAGGTTGCCTGTGCCACTGCGGCCACGCGCAAATTCTGTGTGATCAGCGGCGGTCCGGGTACAGGTAAAACCACTACAGTGACCCGGCTATTGGCCATTTTGCAATCCCTGTATCGTGAGGCACCGCTGCATATCGAGCTGGTGGCACCTACAGGCAAGGCGGCGGCACGTTTAAGCGAGTCCATACAAGGAGCCAAGCTGGACTTACCGCAAGCAGCTCAGGAGGTGGCGGCGCTTATTCCCGAGCAGGCGCAAACCCTGCATCGTTTGCTCGGTACCTTGCCATACTCCAATCAGTTTCGTCATAACCCCGCCAACCCGGTGCATGCTGATCTGGTGGTAGTCGACGAGGCCTCCATGATAGACATCAGCTTGATGGCCAAGCTGGTGGATGCCCTGGCGCCGCATACCCGGTTGATTTTGCTCGGCGATAAGGACCAGTTGAGCTCGGTGGACAGTGGCAATATCATGGCGGATCTCTGTTGCCAGTGTCAGCTTGGCCACTTACCCAATTACAGCGCGCCTTGGGCGCAGCAATTGGCTGGCCTGTGTGGGGAGCACCAGTACCACAGCCAGCAGCAAACCCCTTATCTGCTGCGCGACAATATTGCCTTTTTGCAGCACAGTTACCGCTTTGCCCAGGGCAGTGGCATTGGCCGTCTGGCCTATGCGGTCAATCGCGCCGAACAAAATACCGCCAGGCAGCTGCTGCAAAGCGATGCCGAGGATATCAGCTATTTTGATTTGCAGGAGGGATTCTATTCCCAGCTTATCGACCGCGCAGCAACCCAATACAGTACCTATTTAAACTTGGCTGGTGAGGGGATGAATGCCAAGGCCGTGCATCAGGCTTTTGCTCAGTATCAATTGCTGGCGGCGCTGCGCGAAGGTCCCTTTGGCGTGCAACAGCTTAATCAACGTATCGAACAGCGCCTTGCGCAGCAGGGGTTAATCGATTTGAGGCAACGTTTTTATCTAGGTATGCCCTTGATGATCAGCCAAAACGACTATCAGTTACGCCTCTTTAATGGCGATATAGGGATAGTTTTACCGGACGAGGACGGTGCCCTGAAGGCCATGTTCATCGGCAGTGACGGTACACTCCGCGCCATAGAGCCGGGGCGCCTGCCCGGGTTTGATAAGGTCTTTGCCATGACCATACATAAGTCGCAGGGCTCGGAATTTGCTCATACCGCCATGGTATTACCGCCCTTGGGCCGCGGCGGACAGCGTCTTAACCGCCAACTGGTGTATACCGGCATTACCCGGGCTAAGCAGCACATTGAGCTTATCTGCGATATGCGCACCTTGTTCCATGCCATTAATCAGCCCATTAGTCGTGCCTCCGGGCTTTATCAGCGACTGCAAGGAGCAAATCACTGATGTGGCCTTACATTATTCTCGCCCTGATATTGGTAAAAACGTCACTATTGGGGTTGGGTGGCCTTTCCATAGTGCTGGCACTGTTGGGGTTATTATTGCTGCGCTTAGGTTTGGGCAAGCCGGAACCCTGGTTACGCCGCCGCGCCGCGAAAATACTCAAGCTCGCGCTTGGGCTGCATCTTTTAGCCTATGCCATGTTGCTGATAAAACTCTTCACGCTTGAGTCATGGGAAGATGTGCCCATGTTTATTGCCAGCCACCTGGTTTTACATCATATGATGGCGGCCTTTATTGGCGCAACACTTATCTTTATGCTGATAAGAAGCTATTTTATCTATAAAGATCAGGTGGGTAGCGGTCAGGCGGAAAAGGCGTAGGCAGATTAGATTTTTTACTCTAAGCTGGTTTTTACCTATAGAAATATACGTAAAGCAGGTTAGAGACGATGAAATCACTTGTCAGCCAACTGGCTAACTACGCCCACTATCACAGGGATAAGCGCAATATTTACACTCATTTTATCGGTATCCCGATGATAGTGTATGCCTTGGCGGTGTTGTTATCGCGACCAAGCTTTACGCTCACTCCCGAACTCACACTTACTCCCGCCACCATAGCCGTTGCCATTAGCTGTGTTTATTATTTGTTTCTATCCCTGTCCCTTGGGTTAATCATGACGGTACTGATGGCCGCTGCTCTGGTGGGCGCGGCACCTTTGGCCGCCTTACCCTGGCCACACTGGCCGGGCTGGGGTGTTGGGCTCTTCCTGCTCGGCTGGTTATTTCAATTTATCGGTCACTATTTTGAAGGCAAGAAACCTGCGTTCGTCGACGACCTTATCGGTTTAATCATAGGCCCGTTGTTTGTGGTGGTGGAGCTGTTGTTTATGTTCGGCCTATACCGGGGACTGAAGCAGGACATTGAACAGATTGCCGGTAAAGTCCGTTAGCTGGTGTTGAACTTGGTAACCTGGGGGAGAGCTGCCTAACTAACCAACCTAGTTCTTTTTGCGCACCTTGGCACAGGACTTGATTGCCTACTCTTTATCGCGCCGATACGTTTTACACCTGATTCGCTTTGCTCGCTTAGTGTAAGAGAGTAGGGGGGATGGGCTGGTAAACAGCGGGCGACAACGCGGGAACAATCAAAACCAAGATAGTGCATCACGCACCAAAAGGGGGCAGCAGTGAGTTATTACGAGGTTAATTTTGATGGCCTGGTAGGGCCTACCCACAATTATGCAGGCTTGTCGTACGGTAATATTGCATCTAAATCCAATGCCAATAAGGTCGCTAATCCCAGGCAAGCGGCGCTGCAGGGTCTGGAAAAAATGTGGTCTTTAGTACAACTGGGGCTGTACCAAGGAGTGCTGGCGCCCAATGCCCGCCCTGACTTAGCGACGCTAAGAGCCTTGGGCTTCAGCGGCTCGGATGCGGCGGTGATCGACAAGGCAGCGAAAACCGAGCCCATGTTGTTGAAGGCCTGCTATTCGGCATCATCCATGTGGGCAGCCAACGCTGCGACCGTCTCGCCCGGGTGTGATACGCAAGACGCCAAGGTGCACTTTACGCCAGCCAACCTTAATAATAAGCTGCACCGGGCGATAGAGGCGAAAACCACGGGGCAAATTTTGCGTGCCACCTTTAATGATGATACGCATTTTGTGCATCATCCGCCCTTGCCCCAGCACTCACTCTTTGGTGATGAGGGGGCGGCAAACTACACCAGGCTGGTCGACAGTTACGGCCACAGTGGGCTTGCCTTGTTTGTCTATGGCGAAGACATGAATTCCAATGTTAGGCCCTCCGCCTTTCCCGCCAGACAAACCCGCCAGGCGAGTGAAGCGATAGCACGCAGTCATCAGCTGGACCCAGCGCGCACCTTGTTTATTCAGCAAAACCCCGACGTTATCGATCAGGGAGTGTTTCACAACGATGTCATAGCCATTGGCAACGAAAATGTGTTTCTGTTCCACGAGCAGGCGTTTTATCAGCAGCAGGCGGTGATAGCGCAGATCCGCAACGGATATTCAGGTTCACGTCCTCTGCACCTGATAGAAGTGAAAACAACAGACGTGACCCTGGAAGATGCGATTAAAAGCTATATATTTAACAGCCAATTAGTAAGCCTGCCAAGCGGGGGCATGGCCATTATTGCGCCAAGCGAGTGTCAGACCATAGGCAGGGTGGAGCGCTATCTGTCACTGTTATGCAAGGCCAGTAACCCGATTAATGAGGTGATCTATTTGGACTTGAAGCAAAGCATGCAAAATGGCGGCGGACCGGCTTGCCTGCGTTTGCGTGTTGCACTGTCACAGCAGGAGCTGGCGGCGGTTAACCCTTCCTGTCTATTGGATGACAGGCTTTACGCCGTTTTATCCGACTGGGTGAAAAAACACTACCGTGACAGAGTCTCAGACAAGGACTTGGCCGACCCCAGCCTGATGACTGAAAGCCAAACGGCGCTTGATGAGCTGACTCAGATACTCTCTATTGGCTCAGTGTATCCCTTCCAGCAAAATTAAGCTTAGCAATATAAAAAGAGCAGCCGACGGCTGCTCTTTTTATGCCTGTAATTAGAGTTGTTTGGCACACTATGTAACACAAAAAACCGGCTCGGTTATGTGGTGATAATAGATAATCTGATGATATTTAATGAGAAAATAAATTATATCGCGAGCCAAGTAGGGCCAGAATAAGTGAAGGCACGTATTTTATGAGCCATCTCTTAATTGCTCGTAAGAAAAACACCTGATAACTTATTGCTATTATTGAATAAAAAAGTTTATTGGTGGGCAATGGTGAGGTTGTGGATAACTTCCTTAACCGGGAATTCGCACTAATAGGCTTATGTAGACTCCCTCGGTGTCAACACTAATCACTTGATACTGTAATGTGCTAAGGAGAGACCGTGAGTAAATTTGACAGACTTTTATACATGAGATTGATAATCTGTTTATTGCTGTTTTTAAATCTGATGAACAACATTTATTTGATTGCATTTGGTTTCTTCTTCGGTTTCATTGCTCTAACAATAATTGAGGTCAAACTTTCAGAAATTATTTGCCCAGCTTGTAATAAACCATGGCAGTACGCGCCAAAAATTGGGCATATTAAAAAAACATTATTTATCGAATGGTCTGAGTATATCTGTCATAACTGTGGTAACGATATGCGTGGCACATAACAATCGCCATCAAAACGCCGCTTCGCGGCTCGATTCACAACAAGTTGCTCGCGTTTGTGGCGGGCGTTATGTGTAGGACTTACCCAAAAAAAGTAGACACCTTCTATAGTTAGAAAAAGAGGTGTCTCATGACTAAAAAGAAAAGAACCCAGGCCTATACCGAAGAATTCCGTCGCGAAGCAGTACGTCGTGCGGAATTACCGGGTAATACCAATAAATCAGTCGCCGAAGAACTGGGGATCAGCGCCCAGCAAATCTATAACTGGCGCAGGCAATTCAACCGTCTTTCCGACAAGCAATTTAATACCGTTCAAGGCGTCGATTACTCGAAACATGAAAGCGAGGAGTTACGCCGTCTTAAGCGTGAGCTGCACGACCTGAAAGAGGAAAATGAATTCTTAAAAAAGGCAGCCGCGTACTTTGCGAATGTCTGCTCCTGATTGCAAAAGATGAGTCGCGAACGAGTGTCTAAACGTATGTGGTGTAATTAACTTTGTAATCCCCGACTGTT
>NZ_PQCE01000097.1:0-919 GCF_002964725.1 Pseudoalteromonas sp. T1lg76 | reverse complement strand
ATTTCACACTTACGGACTCCTTGACTACACTTTGAGGGTTCTACTCAAGGAGGAGTGAATCATGGCAACACCTCGAAAAAGCCAAATCAGTTTGGCTGACACCCCTTATTATCACTGTATTTCTCGCTGTGTACGGCGCGCCTTTTTGTGTGGTGAAGATGCACTGACCGGCCGCTCTTATGAACATCGCCGCGATTGGGTTGAAAGTAAGCTGCTGCAGCTGGCCCGTATTTTCTGCATAGATGTGTGTGCCTACGCGGTAATGAGCAACCATACCCATGTGGTGCTGCATGTGGATACGTGCAAAGCCCAGCGCTTAACGGACAAAGCCATTTTGCTGCGTTGGCATAAACTATTTAAAGGCACCTTGCTCAGTCAACGGTTTGTGCAAGGGGAGCCGTTAGATATGGCGGAGTTGGCCGCTCTACAAGGTCGAATCTTGATTTATCGGAAGCGCCTTAGTGATATCAGCTGGTTTATGCGAGTGCTCAATGAAGGGATTGCCCGTCAAGCTAATCGCGAAGATGAATGCACCGGCAGATTCTGGGAGGGGCGATTTAAATCTCAAGCGCTTCTTGATGAAGCAGCCCTTGTTGCCTGCTTAGCCTATGTGGATTTAAACCCGATTCGAGCAAAGGCTGCTGAGTTACCCGAGCAATCCGATTATACGAGCGTGAAAGCCCGAATCGAAGCTGCAAAGAAGGGTAAGCAACCCTCTACCTTAATGCGTTTTGTTGGACACCCTCGTAAGCCTATGCCGAAAGGCCTGCCTTTTGTGCTACGCAGTTACTTAGAGCTGGTTGAATGGACGGGCCGCTGTATGCGAGAAGATAAACCAGGTTATATTGCATCTGACGCAACCCCCATACTTGAACGACTCGATATTAGCCCAGTAAATTGGCTGTCCCTGACCACCTCG
>NZ_PQCE01000096.1:0-446 GCF_002964725.1 Pseudoalteromonas sp. T1lg76 | reverse complement strand
CTGGCATATTTCTTTACTTATTGAGAACTCTAAATTATTCAAATTGAACAATTCAAAGTTTTATCAGCTTTCCAAATTTTTAAAGAGCAAGAGAATTACTTCTCAGAGTTAAACACACTCTATTCTCAGGGCATTTCCCCGAAAGAATGTTTATCTATAAGAAGGAGTAGTAAAGTGGTGGAGCTAAGCAGGATCGAACTGCTGACCTCCTGCGTGCAAGGCAGGCGCTCTCCCAGCTGAGCTATAGCCCCACATTACTAGGATACGTGCATTGTTTATAACCGGTCTTTGCTGTGAAGCAAAGTGGTGGGTCTGAGTAGACTTGAACTACCGACCTCACGCTTATCAGGCGTGCGCTCTAACCAGCTGAGCTACAGACCCAAACAATGACGTTTGTTCTCTATTTCATAATCAACAATCATCTGTGTGGACACTGCGAACAAATT